>CAIYGI010000054.1 GCA_903925685.1 uncultured bacterium | reverse complement strand
TGCAACGCGTGTTCCTCGGCAACCCCTTTGTGCCGGCGGTCAACACCTCGTGAGCCTCGCCCACGCGCCGGGTTCGGACGCACCGCCATTCACTCTCAGGTGGCCGCCCGCTTTGGGGCGGCTACCTGAGCAGTTACCATAAATCACCTCATTAGATAGATCGAGATTGCTGCGGATCAAGCGCCTCATCTGGTCGATGATGGCCGGCGATACCGAAACATAGATCTCCTTGGTGCGTCCGTACCGGCCCAGGGAAACGGTGGACGCGCGAAGGAAGCCGTACATGTCGAGTTCGCTCAGCAAGTCGGTGAATGCCCTTTGGGTCAGGGGTGTCAAACTGGCCTCCCGACAGAATCTGTCGTACAGCAGATACGCGTCACCGGTGCGAAGCGCGTGGCCCTTATGCTTGCCAGTCAGGGCCGAGTAGAGGGCAGCCTGGAGATGCTTCGGGCTGGTGCGGATCATGGCTAGGTACTTGTCGCGCTCGATTTCGTCACTCGCCAGGTCCACTGTAGCTTGCGTAATCCGCTCACCTTTTCGTTCGGCCAGATACGCCGCCCGAGTGAGAAGGTCTACCGCCTTCCTTGCGTCGCCATGGTTACGAGACGATACCGCGGCGATTTTCTCGATAACGCCGTCCTCGACGGTCCCAGGGCGCAGCGCCTTCTCCACGCGCAGGCCGAGAATGTGCTGCAGGCTGGTAGCGTCGTATGGTTCAAAAATCAGTTCCCGCATTTTCAAGCAGCTTTTCACACGCGGGTCGAGGTTATCCGACCAGTTGAGCCGGTTGGAGGCGAACAACAGGATGATCTTGGCATTGACGCGGAGAGGCAGGCGCTTGACAAGGAATGTGAAAAACGTGTTTGGATCGGTTCGGATGTTGTCGGCTTCATCCACAAAAATGGCGACGTACCCCGACGTTGACAGGAGGCATCGTTCGATCGCGGTCATGAGGTCTTCAAGGCTTATGCCGCGCTTGTAGAACTTGCTGGCGCCCATGAGGCACGCCAGGGTGTTTAGCGCTCGGAAACAAGGGGCCGGGCAACACAGGTCCAGATGGTACTGTTGAAAGGGTATCCCCTTTTCCGAACAAAGTCGCTCGAATTCCTGAAGCAGATAGAGCAACGTGATGGTCTTGCCCGTGCCTGTCTTGCCGAGAACTGACAAATGGACCGGATGGCCGCCTTGGAAGATCGGGGCGAAGTGACTACACACCTCCCTGATTTCGTTGTTGCGGACATTGGTGTTGAAGATTTCTGTCAGGACCGCGAACTGCCCTTCCCGTGATAGTTGCTCGTCATCGAGATAGGCCGGATTGACGATAATCGCATTTCTGAACGCTATGTCGATCTGTTCCCTGATTTGAGTTTGTATGGAGTTCTGCACCCGAATTGCACCTTCCAGTAGAACGGAAGTGCAGGGGGATATTTAAGACTTTCGCGTCCCGGTGCAGTGAGTACACGTCCGCCGGTGGCAGTAGATTTCCACTGGAGCGGCTCTTCTCTTCTTCTTTTCTATATCAATAGAGTAAGAGCCTTTTGCAAAACTCCTAAATTGGCCTGAATTACGAGGTGTGCGGGGTTGACCTTGTCGGACGGGGGGCGGGGTGCCGCTTGATGGGCAGCGGTATTGCGCGTTGGGCGGTCAGCGGTTCAGCGGACTTCAGTCG
>CAIYGI010000053.1 GCA_903925685.1 uncultured bacterium | reverse complement strand
GCAATGACGGCATTTGCGAGAGCGTGTTCGCTTCATCCGCCCAGCATGGAACAAGCGCCTGAATCGTCACGCATAATCGAGCAGTCTGCTCGACCCCGTCCCCGATCCAGCGGGGGAAGAAGATGCGATAAATCGCTTCAGCAAGAGGAAGAAAATAGACAGGGAAGAAGATACACTTTCAAACCGGCAGTTTTACCCCATTTTCATTCCGGCGTTGGGACTTCTCGCCCCCTGGATGTCGTAGCGGTTGGTGGCCGCAACGGCGCGGTGAAGATCAGCGTGGCATACCAACGGCGCAGATTCATCCAATAGTTGGTCACCAAGTCGTTCCAGTTCTGCCTGCCATTGCTGTTCTGTCCGGCCCGTGTGATTCGCGTGCGCCAGTTGTACAGTTAACCAGATCAAACGCATAGCAGGCAGGATAGTTGCGTCTGCTGGCTGATAACGCTGCAACCAGTCGACAGCAGCGGCGAGGCCCTGTAAATCAACCGGAGTTGCCGCCATGCGAGCCTTGACCTCCGCGAGAAAAACAGCCCAGACCGACGGCAAAGTTATGGTCTCGTTGCCAACCAGGTTTAGTAGGGCAGGCATGAATGCTGCTGGGTTGCGCGCATCGGATGAACACACCATGTCCCACCACAATCCCGGGGGCAGGTTGACTCCTTGGGCGAAAGCATCCCAAGCATAGAGCATCGTTCTGGCATCGGTGCCAGCGCTGCTGTTGAGAAGGCAAGTCCCTTCCCAACCGGAGAATTTGAGCCTGGCCTTTGAACTGTCTGTGCTTCCGGCCCAGGTAAAGGCGATGGCATCCACGTATCCATTGAGTGGAGTTCCCGTCTTCAAAACCACTTCAATCTGAAGATCAATGCGTGAAGCCCGGTGAGGATAGGCAAGGGCCAACCGACGAAGACATTCACGGCGCACCACATCCCATGACTGCCCCGCACTAAAGACACCCCGTTGCTCGACTTTGACCTGCAGTGTGCACTGAGCGTCTACCGGCATGAGGCGCAACGTCCAGTCGATCAGCAGCGCCACGCCGTCCAGCCAGCGTTCGCCATGCGTCATTGGGAGCGAACGTACGTCGATTCCAAATACCCCCACCGGTGCATCCAACACAGCCTGCACTACGCGGTCGATTCCCTCGGTATCGGTGCAGTCAACGGCATGCCAGCCCCTGTCGAGTGCTGGCAGGACATGCTTATCGGCAGACACCAGAAGGCCGACAAAACGTCCAGTCCGACGTGAGAGAGGAAACTGATTGGCAGTCTCATCAAAAACATCGCCCGTCTCATCGATGTTGAGTTGCCAATGGCTCTGAGGCTTTTGATTGCGGAGATCATTAAGGTGCAGGCATACAGTTTTGGGTAAAGTTGATTGCCGATGGTCAGACAACAAAGGTCCTGGAAGCACTGTAGGGCTAGATTTTAACTTGGGCGGTTGCACTTGTGAAAGCGGCTCGCCCCTCTTCTTTTTGTCGCGCTCGCTGCGATCCCGTTCAAAGGCACGCAGTCCTTTTTCATAATAATCCCGAATTCTTTCGCGAATCATCAGAGGCGTGTCAGGCGGCAATGCAGACATCAACTGTTCTTTTGCTACTTGTTCGGGCGTACCGTTGAGTCCCAGTTTGCGCGCCTGGTCGCAGAGTTCACAATCATGACGGCCGTTGGCGATTGCCTTCTCAACCTCAGTCGTATTTCCAGGGTATTCCTCGTTGAAAAGCGTACATGCACACTTCAGTCTGGATTTCCCATCTGGGATGATCCAAGAAGCAAAGAACCGTATATTGTCAAGTTTGGCACGACCTGCACTGTCAATTGGCACCGTCGGAGCGGATTCCGCATCCTGCGGTGTTACGAACTCCGCAGGAGCGGTACCGGGTAATTGAGCGGATACAGAAGAAGCCGGAACCAGTTCGGTATCACCGACGGTCACAGCCGACACCTTTGGTTTCAGCGATCCCTGCGTATCGACATGTTCGGTCGGTGCATCTGGAGCGGCATTCGCAGGCGTGCAATCTGAGACCGTCAAAACAGTAAAGTCCTTTGGGACCTTAATCTGAAAAGTTGGGGTCGGATCGTTTGGCGAGGATGCCGACATGTCATTTTTTCCGGCAGACTTGTCCGCTGGCAGACTCTCGCGCAATAGAGCCCACAGTTCGCCAAATGAACGCGTCCATCGTCTTTTTATCATTGCAACGTTCACTCATCTACGAAATCGTCTGTCTGATCTCGCCCGGTATTCCATCGAGCAACCATTTCGCGGTCAAGACCCGCAGTCGCGTATTCATCCTTTCGATACTTACCGCTCGTAGCAGTTAATGCATTTGCTTCAGTTTGCTGATGTCCTTCTTGATTCTGTCAAGGACCGCTTCGGTGTTTGCATGGTCTCCGTCCCCCCAAGTCGGGCCTACGGCCACGCCTTGAGCGTTAGTCTGGAGTGGCTGCTCTTGCCATTTCTTCGAGATCGGATAGCGACCGAGACTGCGTCCAAACAGCGAGAGGGTTGTTAAACTCTGGCGCTCGTCCGCCGAAATAGTGAACCCGACGGCGTCTGCTACGGCCGGGATGTCGTGGTTCTCCTTCTTTATGGCTGGCATTTGATAGCGGCCGTCCTTGGCGACTTTATTGCCCCTGTAGATCCAAAGACACTTAAGGAAACACTCGATGGCAAATGCTTGCAACATGGCCGCCTGAAACGTAAGTCCGCAGTACTCAAGACACTCTCGATTAGCGGGTGCGCCTGGCACCAGATTGTTCCAGTCGGGTCTGTGCATGGCGTCGATCGCTTTGTCGCGGAGCACACGAGAGGCCGTGTGCAAGTCCGCCGCACGACTCCCCCAAGTTAGTGGGTTGTTCGCCGTGCTGTCGAAGAACCGTTCGTTGTCTTTATCAGACGCCATGTCCTCTTCCTTTCGTCAACACAACGGCTACGGACCACGCCGTTCGTATTTCTCATGTATTGATTGCTTCTGTCCCTGCATCGGCAATGACTTGGGGAACGGTGCAAATCAGGGGCGGCGCGCTTGAGCGACGTGCCTTGGGTTTGCTTGTTGGGGTTCAGATTCTGAACTCGCTGAAACGTGTCGGCACGGCATTGTTTTCCAGAGTCTTGCGTTCTTCCTTGCTGGCTTCCTCCGCAGTGTGCCTTTTGACGGCCCCGAGCCATTCGTCACGTCGCTGAACATATCGTCGATTGGTGCTCTCCATTTGTTCTCGGGCCTTGTCGTACACACCTCGAAGTGCTACTTCCGTGCAACGAATGTTCATTGCGCTACCCGAAAACGATACACAGTTCATCTCAGGTAACATGAAGAAAAGATCGCGCCACTCTGAATCTGTATGGGTGTTGAGCGTGAACTCAAAGTCGAAACAGTCATCTGTCGCCCTTTTTGCCTGCCGCGTGCCAGTGACCACGATTTCCGGCTGAGCAAAGACCGGGTTCATTGGCCTTCCTCCAAACACGGTCATAAGGTTCCCGTCTACGATCACAAGTTCGTCCACATTCATCTTGTCTCTCCTTCTTGACCCCATCCTCTAATTGATCGTCACGCATACTTCCTGAGTGGCACTCGCCGAACCTTGATATGCGTCAAATAAATCGTCGCAAGTGGCTTGCCATTGACACGGCTTTCTGAAGTCATTCCGGCGCCTAAAACTTCTTCCTGATGGCGCAATGGATGGATGTTGCGCCGGTGGCACGGTGATGTCAATAGCGGGAAGTCGAGCGCGGAGTGAACAGTAAACAGTGAACAGTGGGCTGGTGGTCTGAGGTCGGCCAAGAGGCCACGCGGCGCAGCCGCGCGGGTACGAATGTGGCACGGACTGAACGAGGGGGATTTGTGAGTGGTGAGTTGGGAGTAGTGAGTTGTGGCGAAGCCACGCCGTCACCGGCGCGGGTACGAAGATGCGTTTCTGGTGTCGCCGGAAGGCGGCTCATTTTCACATTTCCCAAAGTTTGGACAAAGGCACGGCTAGAAAGCGCGGATCGCCGAGCGTTACCGTGTGCGCACCCGCGTGGAAAAGCACGCCTCCAGCGAAGTCGGCGCCGCACTGATCGGCCAGTCGGCGCAGTCCCGCCGTGTCCGCCTGTGACGGGGTGGCCGACGCCTTTACCTCGACGCCCCAGGTGCGGGCGCCGCGGGTGATGACCAAATCCACCTCGACCTGATCCTTGTCGCGGTAGTGCCAGAAATGCAGGTCCGGATCGGTCCAGCCCGCCTGCGCGTTGAGTTGCTGGAGGACAAACGACTCCAAGAGATGCCCGCAGCGGTCCCGGCGGGATTGCCAGTCTTCGGCGACGAGGTTGCCGAGCGTGGCGGCGAGGCCGCTGTCGATGAAATGGACCTTGGGTGTCTTGATGAGGCGCTTGGACTCGTGTCGATGCCAAGGCTGGAGCCGGCGGACGAGATAGAGTCGTTCGCAGGCGGCGAGGTGATGCTCCACCGTTTCGCGGCGCAGATCGAGTTCGTTGCTGAGGGTGGAAATGTTCAACAACTCGCCGGTGCGCAGGGCCAGCAGCTCGAGCAGGCGGGCCAGGTCGTGCGGTTCCCGGACCCGGGCCACGTCCTGCACGTCGCGCTCCACGAGGGCGCGCACGTAGTCACGGTGCCACGCGCGGGCGCGGGCGGGTGTGCGCGTCAGCGGCTCGGGGAAACCGCCGGCCATCACCCTGGCGGCGAGGGCCAGTGGGTCGGGTGGCACTGTGTCGGGCGCGAAAGCTGGCCGGAGTTTGCCGGCGAGCCATGCGGCGAGAAAGCCGCCGGGTTGGCGGGACTGCTCCGCCGCCGTGAGCGGATGCAGTTCCATGATCGTCATGCGACCCGCCAGCGAGTCGCCCAGTTTGGGCAGGAGAAGCAGATTGGCGGAGCCGGTGAGCAGAAAGCGACCGGGGCGACGGTCGCGATCCACCGACATTTTAATCGCGCGGAGCAATCCGGGCGCTCGCTGGATTTCGTCGAGGATCACCGGATCGGGCAGTGCAGCCATGAAGCCGTTGGGGTCGGACTGGGCCAGTGCCAGCGCGTCGGCATCGTCGAAGCTGACGTAGCTGTAGCGGGGGACCAAGGCGCGCGCGAGGGTGGTCTTGCCGCTCTGGCGCGGTCCCAGCAGACAAACCACCGGCGTATCCTCCAGCGCAGCCAGCAAGGGCTTGCTCAAAGAACGTGGTAGCGGCGTGGCGTTCATGTGCCGGTTACATTAGCGTCCAAATGCCTGTTTGGCAAGCGTCCAAATGCCTATTAGGACTCCGTCCGATGTCCGGGTGATGGCAAGGGGGCGGTTTGGCATGTTTGGCGAGGAAAGCCAGCGGGTAGAGGTCGGAGGTCAGACGAATCGGACCTTTCGGACGAATCGGACGGATGGTGGGCGGGAAGCCAGAAATCGGCGGTCGGCAAGGCGAAGGCCACACGGCGCAGCCGCGCGGGTACGAATGCGGCACGGATAGAACGGACGAAACGGCGAAGGGCGAGCCCGAGGTCGGAGATCAGAGGTCCGAGATCGGCCACCGCGTCACCGCGGCGGCTACAGGCGGCGGGGGCGTGGGGTTTCTGGAGGGGGTGCGAATGTTGGGTTCGTTAGGCCGCGGCGCTGATGGTTCCGTGGCGTAAACATTGACGTTTTGTGCGGTTCCAGATTGGCGATGTCGGGAAAAACGACGGTTTCGGGGTGTTAGCCCAAGTTTCGCGCTTTGCGTCATAAATCATTGAAAATCAACGCCCAAATTTTCGCGGCACTACAAAGTTGCCGACCGGGCGCGATCTTCGATCTGAACGGGATGTTTCCCGATCACGGATCGGTTACGGGGCAG
>CAIYGI010000052.1 GCA_903925685.1 uncultured bacterium | reverse complement strand
CTGCCCCGTAACCGATCCGTGATCGGGAAACATCCCGTTCAGATCGAAGATCGCGCCCGGTCGGCAACTTTGTAGTGCCGCGAAAATTTGGGCGTTGATTTTCAATGATTTATGACGCAAAGCGCGAAACTTGGGCTAGCGTACGAGTCAGGGGCGCGAGCACCGCGGAAGCAACATTGATTCGACGGGATCGCCGTTTTTCCCGGGACAGTGTTTGCTTTGGGCAGTGCCAATGCTACGCCATGCTTCCCTTGGGGTTTACGGGGAAGAAAAACTCCACGCCACGGCGAACGAGATCGGAGTATCGTTCCAATATCTCCCGCTTGAAATTCCACGCCAAGACAAAGTAAGTATCTGGAAGTCGTTGAAGTTCATGCTCAAGGACGATCGGGATATGCATGCCTGGAGAGTAGAGGCCAGCACGCATTGGGTTGCGCTCCACAAGACAGTCCAAGTATTGCGTACCAATTCCGCAGTAGTTCAGCAGAGTATTGCCTTTTACTGGGGCTCCGAGACCAAAAATCGTCTTGCCCCCCTTTTTGGCGGATGAAACGAACTCCAAAATGCGCTCGCGATTTCTTGCCGTGCGATTGGCGAAGTCGTCGTAAAACGCCTTGGTGTTAGCACCTGCCACCAACTCTTCGCCACGCATCGTGCAAAGACGATCCGATACCGTCCGCCGGCCCTGATGGGTAGCGAGCAGTATGATTGATCCGCCATGGATTGTCGACCAGTATGCGTCAAAGGCCCACATCCCATGCCTATTCAGCAGCACTTCTACTGTAGCCAGGTTGTAGTAAAGCAGATGCTCGTGGTAGATCTGGTCAAATGCGTCATTGTCGGCAATGTTCTTCATGTAAAGAAACTGTACGACGAAAACGCCGTCGTCGGACAAACACTCCCGGATGCCGTCGCAAACGGAATGCAGTTCTTCAAGATGAAAGAAAACACCTGACGCGTTGATCACATCGAACTTGCGCCCCAAGCGGTTGGCTAGAGGCAGATCGAAGAACTCCACGACGGTCTTAAGTCCCTGCGCATTCGCCTGCTGCGCAACACGCCCACAGGATTCAACCCCCAGCACATCGTATCCCAACGCCCTATATTCAGCCAACTGCGTCCCATCGTTAGACCCGATGTCCAGCACGCTCTTCTGTCGTTGTGTTTTGAAAAAAGCGCTATCGACGTACCGGGCAGTCTCGGCGAAGTGCCGACGCAGAGTTGCGGTGGTGCCGGAGACATACGTGTGGTCGGTAAACATGACCTCCTTGGGGACGGTGTAGTCAAGTTGTGCCGTGCCGCACGTCTCGCAAAACATGACCCTCAGCGGATAGCGAGGCTCATGGCCCACATCCGCCGGTTTTAGAAAGTCGTTCCCCCACGGCTGGACACCCAAGTCCAGAACCAACGCCAAACTCGACCCGTCACAAACCCTGCAGTTCATATGCTTAACCCCCGCTTCTCGATGCTCGTCACTTCTTCAATCAGCATTGGGCGCCAAACCCGGCGCCGCCGATATCCAGCACACGCTTTCCGGACAACACACTGCGCATGATTTCGGCTTTCAATTTCATCGTGCCCTCTCGCGCCCCAATATTGCACCGTTGCGGGGCCGCCGTCCATGTAAACCACGACTTTCACTGCGGCCCCATCCTCAACTCAGGCGGGAAGCCGGGAATCTTGTCCTGCCAGAACTCCGGTTGGACATTCCAGCCGTGGCACCCGAACGGCAACCTGCCGCCGCTTAGCCGGTAACAGAGATCGGGGCTCCCGTCGAAGGAGAAGCGTAGCGAGGTCTCGAAGTCCGCCAGCCGGAGTCCCGCGATGTGCCGTAGCGCGCTGGACCAGAACACGTCTTCCGGGTAGGCCTCGGTCCGGCGTACAAACCAAGCCAGCCGTCGGCACGCCGCCTCCATGGGGGCCACGCGGCGCAGCGAAAACCCGCCCTGACCGGTTCGCCCGAGCACGAGTCGCCACACCGGCAGACGCAGATACCATTTCTTGCTGGTGCTGGAATGTTCGAACCGCGGCCAGGGCGCCCCGATGTAATCCCACGGCTCACGGCACCACGCCGCCAACTGGTCGTCAAATACGAACGCGTCGAGTTGATAGATCAGGATAAACTCGAACGCCCGGAATCGGCCGTAGAACTCCGGCGTACGGCACAACAGGTTGTAACCGCGCGCCGATGCAAAAAACTCGTCTCCAAACCGCGTTTCCTGAATATCGGGGTCGATGCTGCGCAAGGCCGATGTATCCAACCGCTCGGGCACGGCCAGGAAGCGGGGATGGCCGCCCAAAACGTCCCGGCAGCGGCTCATCGCCAGACGTTCACCCGCCTCCAACGTTGCGCGGTGATATGGAATCACCACGGCCACCGTCCCACGCTGAGTTCCGTCCGCCATTCGTCCGTCCTCCTGTCTTGACTCGCTCCCCACACTTGTATCATTATTCCCGGCATTAAAGTCAATCTGGAAACGACATCCCGCGTCAAAGGCCGGACCGGCCTGTGTAGCGGAGTTGATCCGGGGGGGGCACGAAGGTATGAAAGCACTCGTAACGGGCGGCGCCGGGTTCATGGGATCGCATGTCGCGGAGGCATTGCTCGGCCTTGGCTTCGAAGTCTGGACGCTGGACGACCTCAGCGGAGGCTTCCGCGACAACGTGGCGCCCGCGGCGCATTTCGTGCATGGGAGCATCTGCAACAGCGGCCTTGTCGACGAACTCTTTGCCGCGCACCGCTACGACTACGTTTTCCATCTGGCGGCCTATGCCGCCGAGGGGCTGAGCCATTTCATCCGCCGGTTCAACTACACCAACAACCTCATCGGCAGTGTGAATCTCATCAACGCGTCCGTCCGGTGCGACGTCAAGTGCTTCGTGTTCACGTCTTCCATTGCCGTGTACGGACATCTGCCGCCGCCGATGACCGAGGACCTGAAACCCGACCCCGCCGATCCGTACGGTGTATCCAAGTACGCCGTGGAAATGGATCTGAAGGCCGCGCACGAGATGTTCGGACTCAACTACGTCGTTTTCCGGCCACACAACGTATACGGCGAGCGGCAGAACATCGGCGATAAGTACCGCAACGTCCTCGGCATCTTCATGAACCAGATCATGCAGAAACAGCCAATGACGATCTTCGGCGACGGCTCTCAGACGCGCGCCTTCTCCTACATCGGCGACGTGGCTCCCGCCATGGTCGCTGCGGCCGGCCGACCGGATTGCTACAACGAGGTGTTCAACGTCGGAAGCGACACCACGTACACAGTCAGGGAATTGGCGGAGAAGGTCGCCGCCGCGTTCAGGGTGGAGCCGCGGATTCAGAGCCTTCCGGCGCGGAACGAGGTGCAGCACGCCTTCTCCAGCCACGCGAAGATCCGGCAACGGCTTGGGTTCGAGGCCAGCACCGGCCTCGACGAGGGAGTGACCCGCATGGCCGCTTGGGCTCGAACGCATGGCCCGCGCCAGTGCCCGGTGTTCTCGGACATCGAAATCGAGAGGAACCTGCCGCCATCGTGGAGATGAGCCACGCGGGCGCGCAGCGGTCGGAAGGACGGTCCCGGCATTCTCATCTGCACCCGTTGGGAAAAGCCGGTCCGAAAAAAGATTGGCAAACCTCCCTCTTTGCGACATAATCTTTGCGTGAGGAATGTGGGAGACTGGTAGGGAAATGATAAGAATTCTGTTTGTCAATGCGGCGGATCAATTGTCCGAAGCTGAGAACCGGTTCCGGCCTCTTTGGCCCGCCTATCTCTCAGCCTATGCCGAAAAGATGATGGGACTCGGCAAATTCGAGTTCAAGTACCTCACCGTTTCCTTGGAAGGCGAACTGAAGAGATTTGACCCCCACCTTGTTTGTATCAGCGCCGTCTCGCAGAACTTCAACTACGCAATCCGATATGCATCCCTCGCCAAGAAACACGGCGCGATGGTGATCGTCGGCGGCATCCATATCACGCTGATACCACAGAGCCTGGATTCGAACATGGATATCGGAGTCCTCGGCGAGGGCGAGCAGACTTTCGCCGAACTCCTGCATGTCTATCTGAAACATCGCGGTTTCCCGATAGAATTCCTGCAAGGTGTTAAAGGCTTGGTCTACCATGTATCCGACCGACTTGCCACCACCCCACCGCAGCCAATGCTTCCTTCCCTAGACGATCTCCCGCAACCCACACGGTCGCTGATTGGCTACCAAAGGCATGATTACATGTTCACGTCACGCGGTTGTCCTTACCGGTGCGTGTTCTGCGCGTCCTGTCGGTTCTGGGACCGCGTCCGCTATCACTGCGCCTCGTACGTCGTAGAGCAAATCGGTGAATTGATTGACCACGGGGTGAATTTGATTACCTTTTACGACGACCTTTTTGTCAGCAATCGCGCGCGCCTCAAGGAAATCGCCGATCTCGTTGTCGCACGTGGTTACCATAAAAAAGTGCGGTTCCACTGTTCCAGCCGGGCCAACCTGGTTTCCCCGGAAGTTGTGGAAACGCTGAAAAGGATGAACGTCACGTCTGTCGGCATGGGACTGGAAAGCGGATGTGAGCGCATCCTGAGATACCTAAAGGGTAGCGTTTCCGTCGAAGACAACAGGCGCGCGATCAATCTGCTGAAGGACGCCCGACTGGAGGCTAACGCCTCGTTTGTGATCGGAGTTCCCGACGAGACCGAGCAGGAGATGATGGAGACATACCATTTCATTCAAAGTAGTCGAATCGACTTCATTGCCGTGTACGTCCTCACGCCGCTGCCGGGCACCCCCGTCTGGGATTACGCACTCAGCCGCAGTCTCGTCTCCGACAACATGGATTGGGGACTCCTCAACGTGAATTTCGAAGCCCACCCAGAATCGGCCATCATCATCTCGGAGAAACTCAGCCGAGGGGACATCATTCGAATCTACAGGAAATTCCGCCGCCTCAGGCTCTACAGAATCATGAGAGCTCTACCCCAGTCATCACTATTGCAAGACATGCCCAAAACGCTCCTACGATTGGTGGTGGAGAAAACGGCGCGGGCCTTCCGCAAAGTCCAAAACGGAATCAGTTTATCATGAGGCATTGTCCTGATGAAGCGGATTTGCTGCCGTTCGCTGTGTTGCAGTCTCCAATTGCCTTTTCGAGACAGCCGCTCCGGGTGGAGAGCATCGGCGCTACGGCACCTTGATCTGTCTGCGATCAGCACCACCGAACCCGTCAAAGGAAGGCGTTCGCCGCATGGCCGAATGGGCCAGGTGGCATGGGCCACGACAAACCCAACCATTCGCGGAGATCGAAAGCGATCGCGCCATGCCCACTTTGTGGCGCACGCAAACGGCGGCCGCGCAGTAGTTGATGAGCCTCGCATATAGATCGTGGAGCCGGAATAAATCGGCACGGCTTGCGGCGGTAATACGAAGTTGGCGAAAATGGGAGAAGATAATGAAACTCAATCTGGGATGCGGAAAAAAAAAGCTTGCCGGGTACACGAATGTCGACATGTTCGGTGAACCCGATCTCAAACTCGACCTCTTCCGGCTACCTTGGCCTTGGGAAGACAATAGCATTGACGAAATCGCCTGCCATCATTTTCTGGAGCATGTGCCGGATTTCAGATCGACCTGGATGGAATTCCATCGCGTCCTGAAGCCGGGGGGCAAGTTGTGGATTCGGGTACCCAACTGGCGTTGTCCTCAGGCTCCCTGGCCGGAACAGCACCGGCATCAATTCAGCATTTACACCTTTGCTTACCACATTAATTCAGGAGTTGACTATGATTTGGGGCGCAAGTTATTCGAAACAGTACGCTTACGTCACTGGTATGGAGCAAAGCTGCGTTTTTTAATGCCTTTTGCCAACATCCATCCGCTGGCCTGGGACTGGCTTGGACTTCCGGTGAGCGAGATCGAATGGATTGGGAAAAAGTTGTGAACGACAACCACCCACGACTCGGTTCGACTCGCGATATGTTTGTCGTCTGATAAACGAGCAATGCGGTCGCGCGTAGGTTGAAGTCCCGCAACTTTCCATGACGCCGTCGCGCCATGCATCAAACTCAGGCGGGCCTTTTCGGTTTTACGACAAAGCCCCAACTGAAGGGTTGTTTGAAGGCAACGATATAGGCAATCCACCAGTACCATACGTATTTCTGCATGCAACCCAGCAGTTCCACCGTGTGATTGCCGAGTGCGGAACGCCTGACAAATCTGTCGGCGATGCCTCGAAAAAAAGCCACCGAATGGTCGCCGTTCCAACCCAGGGCGTTAAAGACCCAGTTGCCATTATTGGGGATGGTGATGAACACGGTGGCGCCATAAGACTCGACCGCTTGAGCCATCGCATTCATGGACTCGAAGTGATAGTTCACGTGCTCGAGCGTCTCCATGCACAGGATGACTTGTGGCCGATACTCCGCGAGCACGGTCTTGAGCGCTTCGACACCCTCGGGGCGGTTTAAATTGACGATATAGTCAACGCCGGGAACCTGCTGATAATCGGCAATGCGATACTCGGATGCCGCTTTTTGTATCTTCTGATACTCGCGCGCAAACGGGCTGTTGGGATCGCAATTCGGCATTTTCTGACCGCCGATATCCAAGACCGTTTTGCCGCGGCAGAGTTCCGTGGCAAATGCCAGCCTGTCGACCACTTTATATGTAGACATCGTTCCCCCTCTCCGCTGTCGATCATGCCGCGTTCCTCACGAGCCCCCCGGCTAATCCCGGAAGTGCCCTTTGGATGTACCGGCAGACTACAGGTTCTGGCCCAGGATTGCCATTGCTTCGGTGTATTGCCCGACGGTGGTGTTGTAAATATACGCAACATGCGTGGTCATCCAGGCAGGCGTCTGAGCATTAAACAAAAGTGTGATGTCGTAGCCGACGAATCCCGGTGTCATGCTTTCCATGATATTTCCCGTCGAGTAGTCGCATATGAAAGCGAAAAAGGCGGATTCAAAATAAGTGAAAGTGCATTGCTGATTAACACTCAAATACGAATTTCCTGCCGGACCGGCCTGGTTTACAGTGAAGGCGCGGGATATACCTCCGCCCGAGACTGTGATCGTGCCGGAGCGGGCTGCACCGCTGTTGGCTGGGACACTGTAGGTTATCGCGCCATTGCCAGAACCTGAACTGCCGCCGGTGATCGTGATCCACGGCGGACTGGCC
This sequence comes from uncultured bacterium, assembly GCA_903925685.1. GTDB lineage: Bacteria > Verrucomicrobiota > Kiritimatiellia > CAIKKV01 > CAIYGI01 > CAIYGI01. The sequence goes on along the minus strand of CAIYGI010000052.1, from coordinate 2,325 downwards.
AGGGCCGTCCATGGCACGTTGGCGGCGACGCCGATTGTCTGCCCGCTGGCCGCCGTACTGGTGTGAACGCGGCTCAAGGGTGTCAGTGAAATGACGGGAGTGGGCAAAGCCACGCCGGTCCCGGAGACGGCGCGGGTGGCGTTGCTGCCTCCCGTAAAACTCACGTTCTGATCGAACAGGCCCGCGGACACGGGACTGAAACGAACCGTTACCACCTGGGTTGAACCCGCGCCCAAACTATAGGAACCGCTGGAAACGATGCTGAACGGCGACGAAACGCTTGCGCTCCCCGTCAATGTGCCGAACCCACTGTTCTGCACCGTGAATGTCAGATCGGCGGTCGAACCAACCGTCAACGATCCGAACGCCTGACTCGACGGCGTCACGGAAATGGCGGGCGGGATCGGTGTGTAGACCGCCTCAACCTCGTGCGGCACATCGGAGGTCAGCGTCAACGGCACTCTGGCGCCAATATTCGTGTCGTCCAAAACCCAGTGATCGAAGACAAATCCGGAAGCGTTGCCGGGGGACAGGTTGCAGACGAAGCCCACGGGATGCCAACCTTCCGTCGCGCCCTCGATCCCGCCGTTCAGGCTGCCGAGCCCGAGCCAGCACTCCTTTGCCCACAACCAGGTCAGAAGGGAATTTTCGGCCAACTGGAAGGCAACGGAGTTGGTTGTCCCCACGGCCGGCACGCTGCCTTGCCCGGCCCACCCCGTGCAGAGGTAGCGAATGCCGTTTGCCTGATCGGACGGACTGGTCACCGTATTGGTTACGAAAGTCCAGCGCAGCATGCGATTCGTACCGTACGGGAAGGGGGCTGGCACGCCGTGCGGCGCAGGCAAGGCCGATACGACCAGATCGAATTCCTGAACTTCGTACGCGCCGATATCCACCGTATCGTCAACGATTCTAGGTCGTCCCATCAAGTCCAGTCCGCCGGTAACAAAGGCATTGCTGCCCGCGTTTATGCAGGACGATCCGGCTCCCAAGTCGTATCCGCCTTGCGCCGGATCTGTAAACTTCGGATCGCTCTCGGTATTGCCGGCGCCCGTCGGCAAAGGCGTCGTGCAGGAATAGTTGAAAGCGCCGCCTGACCAATTCCCGTTAACATTGCCCCAGATGATCGTGTTCTGAAAAGCCCCGCTGTTGACGATGTAGCCCACCCCGCCATTCTGCCCCGCCGTGTTCCCCACGATGGTGCAGTTGTTCAGGAATGCTCGTGGTGTGCTGCCATTACTGCCCCAGTCCACATGCACCCCGCCGCCGTTGCCAGCGCACGTGTTGGAAGCTATCAGACAGTTGTTAACGCTTCCCTCGTGGTAAATTTGCACACCGCCGCCTTCTACGTCGGCTGTGTTCCCTCGGATGATGCTGTTTTCCAGTTTCCCAGTTGGCGCAAGTTGAAAACGCAGTCCTGCCCCGCGGGAGGCGATGTTCCCCTCAATTACGCACCGCGAGACCACGCCGGCGACTTGAATGCAAACCCCGCCGCCAGCGCCGCTGCCCACGCACGTATTCCCTCGGATCACGCAGTTGCTCAGCAGTCCGCCCGTGTCGAGAAGCGCACCGCCTCCATAAAGCTCGTACAGCGTCGTCCCAGCTATACGCGTGCTGCCATTGGTTAGCGTGAACCCGGATACCTGTGCTCCAGCCACCAGATACACGCAGCGGATTCCGAAGTCGCCATTGGTGCCTTGGCCCACGATGGTTGTTAGTTCCGGTCCGTTGACGCTTTGTACGGTGATCGCCTTGCTCACCATCACCCGGTTGGTAATCCCTCCGACCGTCGTCGCAACCGCCCCGCCCGTGTTGTAAACCCCGTTAGTCACCCAGACCACATCACCCGTGACCGCCGCATCCACCGCCGCCTGGATGGTCCGCGCCGCCGTTGACCAGTTCGTGTAGGGCGCAATGCCGCCGCCGGACAGGGATACGAAACGATCCATAGACCAGCCCGTGTACGGCAACGCGAGGAAGGCAAGGGCCAGTGTTGAGACGAGAAGGCGGCGATACCGGTTCATTGCAGGCTCCTGACTGTTAAACAGCGTCATCCCTGTTACAAGATCGCCGTTCGTTATTATCTTCCAAACAATCGCGCAACTGCTCAGCGAAATCGGCGCAATGCAGTCCACAATACGATAATCCACCTCAGCGCTGAGGAAAGCAACAAAAAAAGCAAGGAGTGTCGCGTAGTTTTCAAAAGCGGAATTCTTGGAGCGAGCAAAAGCGGAATTTTTACTTGGGGCGGTTAGTAAAGAGCAGGACTGGCAGTGTGCCGGTTTTGGGAGGGGCAGCGAGTACCGAGTGATGGCCGGAGGGATG
>CAIYGI010000051.1 GCA_903925685.1 uncultured bacterium | reverse complement strand
TCGTTCTGAACCATGAGACCGGTGGGTGGCTTCGGCGCCGACGTGCCTGATGTTCGGCGCGCCTTAACACCCTCGCGGAAACAAGTTGCCTGCCCGGCAACCACGCACCGCTCCCGATCAAGGCAGATGAAATGGCCCTGCCGAGCACCACCATGATCGGTCTTTCGCGCTTGATTTCGGCGGCGGCGTTCGCTTCGCGGGAGACGAACTGGCCGAGGAGCATTTCCGATTTTTCAGCGGCTTCTTCCAGCGTGTTGGTCAGGTAAATACCGAGGCGCTGGTCGCTGCCGAAGGTGTAGCCGGACTGTTCAAGCAGCATGCTGATTTTGAGGTGGGCAATGGCATAGGGGGCCATGAGCAGTTCGAAGCCGAAGATGCGGGGCAGCAGGTGGCGGCTGACGTAACCGTCCCAGGCCCCGAGTTGTTTGCGGAAGTTCTGGTGGATGTGTTCGATGACAAAGTAGAGGAAGGTGGCGGTGCCGGTGGCGGTGTCGAGAATCAGGGTGTTCTCGTCGGCCAGTCCCTTGGGGCGGTCGAGCCGGGTCTTGAGCAACCAGTCGAGCGAGTTGACGATGTAACTGACAACGGGTTCCGGTGTGTAAAAGACGCCCCGGACTTCGCGCATGGCCGGATCGTAGGCGGCAAGGAAGGTTTCGTAAAAGTGGACAACCGGGTCTTCCCGCCCCTTACACTTGCCAAAATCCCGGAGAATCTCCGCCATATCGGCGTGTTTGAGCAGTTCCACCATGTCATCCACGGCCCAGGCAATCGTGTCCGGCATCCGAACGCCCGCGATCTGCTCGAAAAGTTCGCGCAGGAAGGGATTTGTGCGGGGGAGATTGACGGCCGCGGACTCGCGCGAGAATGGTTTGTTTGGCGCGTGCGCGCGGGCGGCAAAAAGACCGTAGGCCAGGGTTTGGGCAAACATGTCGGCGAACTGATGTTCGTCCAAATCGGGGATCAGCGTGTCACGAAAGGCGTGCAACCACTCGTGCAGCCAGTTGGTTTGCGTACCGTAGCCCGGCATGGTCTCGCGAACGACGCCGCTTTTGGCTTGTTCCGCCTTTTCTTCTTCCTGCTGCAAAGCGGCAAGGATCAGATCCCGGATCATGCGCGTCATGCCGGCCATACGACTGGCGAGTTCCCTGGCGGTGCCGACGGTCAACGCGGGTTGCGTGTAAAAGGCGGTCAGGATCGCGGCCAGACGCTCCTCGCCGTCCGCGGCGGGCTTGAGTTTGCCCTTGCCGTCCAAGTCGGCCACGCGCACGGTCAGGCGTTTTTCGCCCGCCGCGTACCAGTGGAAATCCAGATAGTCCGTGAGAATCCAGTTGGGCAACGTGGAGTAGCGTTTGAACTGGTCGCCATTCGGTCCCTTGCCGCGTTCCATCTCGTCGAGATTGACGCCAACGTCTTTCGTCTCGACATGTCCGATTGGAACGCCCTTCCTGCTGATGTTAAAGTCGGGCGCGCCGCAAGCGATGCGGCGGGGTTCGTTCGTGGCGACAATATCCTTGCCGCACGCCTCAAGCAGTTTTTCCAGAGCGGAACGGTGGGTGTGTTCGGTGGAGTCGCCCTTATCGAGGTTCTTGCGTATCTCGCCGATGTAGTCAGCAAAGGAACTCATTCATCTTCTTTCCGGGGCGAAATGTTCAAAATGTAGCCCGCGCTCACAGCATTGTTGATTCTCGACAGGTGCTTGTCAATTGTTGATCTGTCAATTATAGAACCGGGTTCCGAGGGCTTGACCGGGGCTTGACGTTGGTGGTCACCTATGTGACCATCTTCTCAGGCAATTGACCTTATGAAAGACATCGGCATTCGTGAATTGAAGACGCGCGCCTCGGAGTTGGTTCGCCATGTATCCGAGGAGCAGGCGACCTACACTATTACGCGTCGGGGACGCCCGGTTGGCATCCTGGCGCCGACCGATTTTGTCGTTCCAATGGAGAAGAACGCGGGATGGGACGCCTGGGGACGTTTGCTGGCTTTGGCCGATCGGATAGGCAAACAGAAGGGAACCCGGAAGTCGGCGCTCAAGGAACTTGCGGCCATGAGGCGTTAAGATGGCTCTGTTGTTGACCATTGATGCGAGCGTATTCGTTGCCGCCTGTCAGCCTAACGAGACCGGTCATCCCGCCAGTCTTGCGTTGCTGAAAGCCATGCTTGATGCCGATGTTCTTCTCATGGAGCCCGCCATTTTACCCGTCGAGGTGGGCGCGGCATTGTGCCGGGCGGGAAAAGACGCGGCATCCGCGCGGGAGTTTGCGGAATCGATTCTCGCCTTGCCGTGCATGACCCTGCTGACCGTAGATGAACGCCTAGCCCAAGTTTCGCGCTTTGCGTCATAAATCATTGAAAATCAACGCCCAAATTTTCGCGGCACTACAAAGTTGCCGACCGGGCGCGATCTTCGATCTGAACGGGATGTTTCCCGATCACGGATCGGTTACGGGGCAG
>CAIYGI010000050.1 GCA_903925685.1 uncultured bacterium | reverse complement strand
GCACATCTCAATCACGAGGCTTGCTGTTTTATCGTCTCGTAGAGCAAGCCGTGCAGACCGCCCCATTGCCCTACCGACAGATCGTCGAAAGAAAACACAACCTGTAGGGGGCGTTTGCGTTACATGGATACCCCCTTTTCCGAAATTACAGGTGGGGTTTCACCCCTATAGCGGCGGATGTTTCGATCACGTAATGTTTAAGAATGCAAAAAGGTATTAAGCATATTGCCTCCACCGAACGCGACATCACCGCGCAGAAGCGGACGGTGGAGGTCCTGCGTGAGAGCGAAGATTGCTTCCGTCAGTTGGCCGAGTCGCTGCCGCAACTCGTCTGGACGTGCCGCATGGATGGGTTGTGCGACTATCTCAGTCCGCAGTGGGTGAAATATACCGGCATCCCGGAGTCCAAACAACTGGGGATGGGTTGGTTGAACCAACTGCACCCCGAGGACCTTGAGCGGACAATTGCCGTATGGAATGCGGCGATCGGCGCCGGATCGTTTTTTGATATCGAGTTTCGCATCCGCCGGAGTGACGGTGTCTACCGCTGGTTTAGTACCCGTGCCGTACCCCTGCGCGATAACAAAGGGCAGGTGGCTAAGTGGTTCGGTTCGAATACCGACATCGATGATCGTAAGCGCTCGGAGGAGGCGCTGCAGGATAGTCTGCAGCGCTTCGAACTGCTCACTGGGGTTGCCGGGAATCTCCTCCTGACGCCAGACCCTCAGGAGTTCGTGGAGGCGCTCTGCCGGAGGATCATGGACCACCTCGACTGCCACGCGTTCTTCAACTTCCTCGTCGACGAGAAAGCCGGGCGGCTGCACCTCAACGCCTGCGCCGGCATCCCGGACGAGGAGGCCCGGCGCATCGAATGGCTGGATTACGGCGTCGCAGTGTGCGGATGCGTCGCGCGCGACGGCTGCCGGATCGTGGCCGAGAACATCGGAACGATGCCTGACCCGCGCACCGAGCTCGTGAAGTCTTACGGCATCAGGGCTTACGCCTGCCATCCCTTGCAGGGTGCCGATGGAAAGGTCATCGGCACGCTCTCGTTCGGCACGCGTACCCGTGACAGGTTCTCCGACGATGACCTCGCGATGATGAAGGCGGTGGCCGACCAGGTGACCTCGGCGATGATCCGGGCGAAGGCCCACGAAGCCTTGCGGGCGAGCGAGAAAAAATACCGCCAGCTTATGGAAACACTGCAGGAAGGCGTCTGGGCAATTGACCAGGACTCCAACACCAGCTTTGTCAATCCACACATGGCAGCGATGCTCGGCTACAGTGTTGAAGAAATGCTCGGCAAACCTTTATTCAATTTTATGGATGAATCTGGCGTGGAGATCGCCAAAAGAAATGTGGAACTCCGTAAACAGGGGCTTACCGAACAGCACGATTTCGAATTCGTTCGCAAAGACGGCAACCGGGTATATACGATATTGGATACCGCGCCCCTGACGGATGAAAAAGGCAATTATTCCGGCGCGCTTGCCGGCGTTATTGACATCACTGAGCGCAAGCGGGAGGAGGAGGCAATCAAGTGGCTGGCGAAGTTTCCATCCGAGAATCCCAACCCGGTCTTGCGCATCGCCCGGGATGGAAAACTGCTTTATGTCAACCCTGCCGGCATGAAGCAATTGCCGGAGTGGCGTCTGCAAGTCGGGCGGCCGGCGCCACCCTGGATGAGAGAGGTCGCCGCGCAAGTCCTGGCTGAGGGAGCGACGCAAACGATCGATATCGCGCATGGCGCACGGATGTATTCCTTTTTTGTCGCGCAGATTGTTGATGGGCCGTACGCGAATCTATACGGTCTGGACATCACGGACATCAGGAGTGCGCAGAAGGAATTGCGCCGTCAGCGGCAGGAAATCTTTCACATGGAGCGGGTGCAGACCATGGGCGAACTGGCCGCATCGTTGGCCCATGAAATCAACCAACCCCTGATGGGCATCATGAGTAACGCCCAGGCGGCCCAGAGATTCATGGCAGGAAGCGCGCCGGACCTGGATGAGATCCGCTACATCCTTGCCGACATCGTTGCGGACGACAAGCGCGCCGGCGAAGTCATCCAGCGGCTGCGGGCCAGTTTGATGAAGCAAGACTCAGTCCCGAAACACATGGATCTCAATGACGCCATCCATGAAATCATCAAGGTTATCCACAGTGAAGCGGTCATCAAAGATGTGTCCATCGCCACCGAACTCGCCCGCGACCTGCCCTCGGTGCTCGCGGATCGGGTCCAGTTTCAGCAGGTGGTCCTGAATCTGATCCGGAATGCCGAGCAAGCCATGGCGGGAGTGCCTGCCGGTGAACGCCGGATCGTCATTCAAACGCACCACGACATGTCCCAGGGTGTGACCGTCTCGGTGCGGGATACCGGGGTGGGCATCGCCAAGCAGCAGTTTGACACGCTGTTCAAGCCTTTTTACACGACAAAACCCGATGGACTGGGGATGGGCCTCAACATCTGCCGATCCATTGTGGAGGAGCATGGCGGCAGGATCTGGCTGGAAAACAACCCGGACCGTGGAGCGCGAGCGTGTTTTACGTTGCCGGCCGCAGAAGCCAACGCGGAAGTCGGAACGCGGAGCTCTGAAGAAAACGCGGAACGCGGAGCTCGGAATGCGGAAGAGAAGACGGAAGGCAACGCGGAAGGCGGAAGAGACGGCGGAAGGCGGAAAGGAAGCGCAGAGTGAAAAGCATGATGGATAATGATGGAAAGAAGGATGAATTGAGGATGCGCACGAAAGCGTTCGCATTGCGCGTAATCAATCTTGCTGAATCATTACCCAACAGTGGCGCGGTGCGAGTAATCAAGGATCAGATACTGCGAGCAGGAACTAGCCCAAGTTTCGCGCTTTGCGTCATAAATCATTGAAAATCAACGCCCAAATTTTCGCGGCACTACAAAGTTGCCGACCGGGCGCGATCTTCGATCTGAACGGGATGTTTCCCGATCACGGATCGGTTACGGGGCAG
>CAIYGI010000049.1 GCA_903925685.1 uncultured bacterium | reverse complement strand
GTAACCGATCCGTGATCGGGAAACATCCCGTTCAGATCGAAGATCGCGCCCGGTCGGCAACTTTGTAGTGCCGCGAAAATTTGGGCGTTGATTTTCAATGATTTATGACGCAAAGCGCGAAACTTGGGTTAACGCTGATGAAGGGGTTGTTGTGGCGTCCGCTGCCGAAGTGGATCGCGCGGGCCACCAGTTCCTTGCCGGTGCCCGACTCGCCGCGGATCAGGACAGTGGCGTTGCTGTTGGCCACCTGCGCGATCTGGTCATAAACCATCCGCATGCCCTTGGAGTTGCCCACCAGGTTGTTGGGCTGGTAGCGGTCGCCCAGCTGACGGCGCAGTTGTTCGTTCTCCGCCTTGAGACTGGTTCTTTCGCTGAGTTCCTCGCGAATGCTGGCTACGGCCTCGGCCAGTAGATTACTGATCAGCATCAGAAAGTTCAGGTCGGCGCGCAGTGTAACCTCGTCCTGGGCGGCTGGGCGCTCGATGCTCATTGTCCCAACGACCTGCCCGTGATGCAGGATCGGAACGCAGATGAAGGCGCCACCCGTGCCTTTACGCGAGCGTGAGCGATGCAGGAAACGCGAGTCGCGGCTGACATCAGGAATCACTTCCGGCTTGCCGGTTTCGGCGACCGTGCCCGTGATGCCTTCGCCGAGTTTGTATTGGCCGCGTTCCTTTTCTTCCGGCGTGAGTCCGCGCGAGGCCTCGATCACAAAAATATCGGTGTCCTGCCGCCGCAGCGTCAGAGTACCGTACTCCATGCCCATCTCCGTCTCCATCACATCCAGTACATCCTGCAAAAGCGAAGATATATCCTGGCGATGCACCAGGGCCTGCGAAATACGGTAGATGACGGCAAGTTCAGTGCGCGCGCGTTGTTCGTCGTTCATGCATGACCTGCGCTGGTTTTGGCAAGTTTGGACCAGGTGTCTTTGAGGGTAACGATGCGGTTGAAGACCGGGGCGCCCTCGCGGCTGTCCAGCGGGTCCGCAAAGAAATAACCTTTGCGTTCGAATTGCACGCGCGTTTCCCGCGCAGCCGCGGCAAGGGCAGGCTCGATCCGTGCCTGGACGGTGATCAGGCTGTCGGGATTAAGGTTCGTTTTATAATCGACGCCTTCGGGCACATCCTCGGGATGTTCGCTCTTGAACAGCCGGTCGTAGAGTCGAACCTCGCAGGGCTTGGCGTGTGCCGCGGAAACCCAATGCAGCGTGCTCTTGACCTTGCGTCCGTCGGGGGTGTTGCCGCCGCGGGTGTCCGGGTCGTAAGTGCAGTGAATCTCTGTGACGCGTCCGCTTGCGGGGTCGCGGATGAAGTCCGTGCCGCGCACGAGGTAGGCGTAACGCAGGCGCACTTCCTGGCCCGGCGCGAGGCGGAAGAACTTTTTGGACGGGTGCTCCTGGAAGTCCTCGGACTCGATGAAAAGTTCGCGGCCAAAGGGCACGCGCCGTGTGCCGGCGGCGGGATCCTCGGGATTATTGACCGCGTCGAACCATTCCACCTGGCCGGCGGGATAGTTTTCGACGATCAGCTTGACCGGATCGAGCACGGCCATGCGGCGCGGGGCGGTCTTGTTAAGTTCCTCGCGGATGCAGAATTCCAGCAGCGCCAGGTCGCTGTAGCCGTCGAATTTGGTCACGCCCACACGCCTGGCGAAGGCGCGGATGGAGGCCGGGGTTAACCCGCGGCGGCGGAGCCCGGCGATGGTCGGCAGGCGCGGATCGTCCCAGCCGCGCACCAGGCCCCCCTGCACAAGCTCCAGCAGTTTGCGCTTGCTGAGCACGGTGTAGGTTACGTTCAGGCGCGCGAACTCGATCTGCCGCGGGCGGTAAACATCGAGCGCTTCGAGAATCCAGTCGTATAGCGGGCGGTGTACTTCGAATTCGAGCGTGCAGATGGAGTGCGTGATGCCCTCGATGGAGTCCGAAAGGCAGTGCGCGAAATCGTACATCGGATAAACGCGCCACTGGTTGCCGGTGCGGTGATGGGCTTCTTTCTTGACGCGGTAGATGACCGGGTCGCGCAGATGCAGGTTGGGCGAGGCCATGTCGATCCTGGCCCGCAGCACGTACCGCCCCTCGTCGAACTCGCCGGCCTGCATGCGGGAGAAAAGGTCGAGGTTCTCGGCGACCGGCCGGTTGCGCGAGGGACTCTCGCGGCCCGGCGCCGGCGGCGCGCCACGGTAGGCCTTGAACTCGTCGGGCGTCAGCGAGCAGACGTAGGCCTTGCCGCGGCGGATCAGTTCGACGGCATAGTCGTAGAGTTGGCCGTAGTAATCCGAGGCGTAGTAAAGGTGCGGGCCCCAGTCGAAGCCGATCCAGCGGACATCGTTCAAAATGGACTCCACATATTCCTGTTCCTCTTTGGCCGGATTCGTGTCGTCCATGCGCAGATGGCAGCGGCCGCCGAACTCCTGGGCGATGCCGAAGTTAAGGCAGATGGACTTGGCGTGACCGATGTGGAGGTAGCCGTTGGGCTCCGGCGGGAAGCGGGTGACGATAGCGGCGTGTTTGCCCGATTGCAGATCCGCTTTGACGATCTCGCGGATGAAGTCCGTGGCGGTGGAAGAATCAAAGGTCGGAGGTCGGAGGTCGGAGGTCGGAGAATCGGAACATTCCTCGTAGCCGCCGCGGTGACGCGGTGGCAGCGGGTGGAGCGCGGAAGGTGAAGCATCTGGCGGCGTGGGGGCGCTGGTAGAATGGTGGAGGGTGGAGGGTGGAGGGTGGAGAGCGGCTGGCTCGGTCGGCGGAGTGGATCTGCTGGGGAGCGTAGGCGATTCCATGGCGTCTTTACCTCAGTTCAGTTTGCATTCCTTGTCTAGCTAACAGTCTAACAGCCTAACAGTCTAACAGCCTTTACTCTTCAGTCTTCAGCCTTCAGCCTTCAGCCTAAACAACCTGATTGGTTACTGCGATTTTCGCGATGGCGCGGTCCAGGCGCGTGCGGGTACGGCTGGCGCCCAGCAGGACGATGATGTCGTAGATGCTGGCACCGATTGTGACGCCGGTGACGGCGACGCGCACGGGTTGGTTCAACTTGTTGGCCGACAGGCCGCCCGCCGTTTCAGCGGCGCGCAGCACGGTTTCCACGGCGGCGGCAGTGAGCGTTGGCAGCGCCGCCAAACCATCGCGCACGCGGATCAGCGACTCGCGCACACCTGGCTTGTGAAGCGTTTTTTTAACGGCGTCTTCGTCTTGGGCCGGTTGGTCCTCGAAGAAGTAGCGCCAAGCATCCACGTTCGCGAGCAGCGTGGTGCGCGACTGCAGCAGGCCGGCGACGCGGTCAAAAAGCTCCGCATCGGCCTCCGCCACCCACGGCACACGCGTGGCGGCGTAGGCGCGGACGGTCTGGAGAAAGGCCGACGGCGGCATTTCGGAAAGGTAGAGGCTGTTGAGGTGCGTAAGCTTGCGCAGGTCCATCTGCGCGGGGCCGCTCTTGACGCGCTCAAGGGTGAAGAGCGCGACGGCCTCGGTGCGACTCATCTTTTCCAAGTCCTGTCCAGGCGACCAGCCGAGCAGGGACAGGTAGTTGAAGAGCGCCTCGGCCAGAAAGCCCTGTTCGCGGAAATCGCCGACGAAGGCGGCGCCGTCGCGTTTGGAATAAGGTTTGCCCTGCGCGTTGACGATCATGGGAAGGTGTGCATAGTTCGGCACGGTGGCGTCGAGCGCTTGAAAAATGGCCACATGCCGGTAGGTGTTTTCGATGTGGTCATCGCCGCGGATCACATGCGTGATGCCCATGCCGATGTCGTCCACGACATTGGCGATGTGGAAGACCGGCGAGCCATCGGAGCGGACGATCACGAAATCCTTGAGATCGCCGGCCTTCTTGACCAGCGTGCCCTTGATCTCGTCGTGAAACGTCATATCCGTGCCGGGCATCCGGAAAAACACGACCTCCCCGCTTGAGGGATCGTCGCCCTTGCATCCGCGGTAAGCGCGGCCGGTCTGGAGCAGACGCTCGACGGCCGCCTGGTGTTGCGGGAGCTGCGTAGACTGATAAACCGGTTGCTCATCCCAGTCCAGGCCCAGCCAGGTCATGGCGTCCAGCACCGCCTGGACGGCCTCGGGGGTGGAACGCTCACGGTCAGTGTCCTCGATGCGCAGCAAAAACTTGCCGCCCGCGTGCCGGGCGAAAAGCCAGTTGAATATGGCCGCCCGGATGTTTCCGATATGGACCTGACCGGTGGGACTGGGTGCAAACCGCACACGTACGCTCATAAAATGACCGCCTTGATTTATGGAAATAAAGGCGTTTATATACCACAGCGGGCCGCGGCATGCAAACCGCGGGCGGGCGGCCCCATATGCCGGAACGCCCAACCGGCTGCGCTGCGGTCCGGCGTGGTTGTGAGAAGAGGCTGAGGTTGGGGAGTATTGGGCGAGTGATGTTGACGTGACGCTACCAAACTACGTTAAGTACTAATTCGAGGGCTGATAATCATGCCGCCCACTGGCCGGCCGATGTTCGGGGCGGGGCGCGGGAGCGCGGGGGATTACGACCTCGCGACACTATGTTGGATGCTAAACACTAAATACAGGGCTGACCCTATTCTTCCTTGAAGGCGGGACTACAAACGACTTGAAATCGGTGAAAACGCGCTTGTAGTACCTGCTTCAGCCGGTCTTCGATGGTGGCCACCGGCTAAAATACAATTGCTGCTTTGGCATTGACGACGATGCACCTATAGTGTTACATATGCACCTATGAGAGTCGTGATCGACACATGCGTATGGGTTGCGGCCGTGCGTAGTCGGCGGGGAGCGAGTTTCGCGATACCCTCCGATTTAACCTGCGTCCGAACTTGAAGGACGAGAACGACAATATGGTTTTCGAATGTGCCGCTAATTTTGGAGCTGAAGCGATTGTGACGCACAACGTCACACTTCCTGATCCCGTGCTGTAATTACGCATGTTTTTGCGAACTGCCCGGAAAATGACATGGCACTTTTTGACGCGTGACAAGTAAAGCGGCGTGGTGAATTCTTTGGGGCG
>CAIYGI010000048.1 GCA_903925685.1 uncultured bacterium | reverse complement strand
GGCGATCAGCGCACTCCTCGCAGATTTAACCCACGCCGCTTTTTACCACCCTGAAACCGGCGCGCGTTTGATCTACGAACTCGCCTGATAAATACCAGAAAAGTGCCAACTCATTTTCCTCCGAGATCAGGAAGTGTGAATTTGCGCCACCGTGCATAGCCGTATACTCGGTTCAGGCGAGCACGATCCCGAACGCTCATGCCTTGGGCGATCAGTTCGATATCCGCGATCTCGCCAATGATCGTGAATTCCTCCATGCCGTATTCTGCCACAGGATCGGGGCGTGTTCAATCCAATTGTCAAACACGGTCAACCCGATCCACATCACCCTGCCGATGCACGGGCGGGCGCAGTTCTTCTTCCGTCAACTCCAGGTGCGCCCCGGCGGCGAGTTGACCGTGAACTTCAAGGCCCTGCGCCCCGGCTCCGCCGGCTGGCTGCTGATGGCCGGCGTGCTCGTGGCCGGCTTCCTGCTCTTCAGAGCCCTGGTCTGGCTGGCCATCACGTGGCCCCAGTCTACGTCTCGATAAGAGGGTTCAGGGTTCGGGGTTCAGGTGAAGAAAAAAAGCATATTCGCTCAAAGGCGCGAAAACGCCAAGAAGACAACGAACGGAATCTGCCTCGATCTTTGCGCCTTCGCTCAAATCTTCAATTCTTTCCGAACTGAAGCAAGGGAAGCGGTGGGGGCGGTTGCTTCTTCTGCCTTGGCGGTGCGAAGGACCTTGATGTCCTCAAAATCATCGAGTTCCTCCTCGATTTTTACAAACTCTTCGTAAGGCAGGACAGCAAAAGCCTTTTTACCATCGCGTTCGAGTATGTTTGGATGCAGTGCCACCATTTTATTTCTCCTGTTCTACCGATATGCCTCACGCCGATGCACTTGTTAAATGGCCCTAATTTCCCTCATTGTTCAAGGATCATTCACAGTAGAGGCATGATCTACTTTTTGAAAGCACACTGTGATGGCAACTTGGGCAATTGATCATGTCGGCAACCGGCGCTTTTATTGCTATTTGGGTTGGGCTATTGAAGAATAACGGAACCTTAAGAATATCTTCGAGAAATTCAAAAGTCTGATTGTATTGTTCCTCTTTTCCTAAAATTCTGAATACCGCGATACGATCCTTGCTCTTTGTGAATACGTAGATTACGTAGCGGGTCCAAGTATTGTATAACCACTTCACCTCATCGATATTGTAATCCAGCGAATCAATTTCATCGAACGGAATCTCTTGTGAGGTTCGTCGGAATCCGTAAGTCACTGACGATAAAGTGATCACCCGTTTCATGGCATCACACGTAATTACGGTTCTTTTTGACCACAGGTTATCCCATGCACCAGTTTGAGGCATTCGATAACGGAAACCATGAGGTGTTATCCGTATTTTTCTGATTGATAGCATGCAAAGCATCCTAATCGTCATCGCTATGACGGCGAACATCAGGGCGATCAGGATTCCCTTAAAGAAAGCCCCGATCAGAGTCAATCGTCCAGATTGATCGTGAATGAGGTCTGCCACCTGGGGAATCAACGTTGAGGATCGTGGCTTGTAGCGCCATTGTTCTGGCAGTTCCGTGGCCTTCACGATTTCTTCCAGAACTGGCCCGCATTGTGGAAACTCTGCGTGAGTGCAATATCCCATGATCATCACGTTCCCAAATTCGGTAAGGCGGAGGCCAGCGACCACATCGATGGTATCTCCGCCAGTCTGTTTGGATGTTGTAACGTGTGTCCATACCGTGAAAGTTAAAGGGTCGTACACTGTTTCTCCCACACAGATGTCCGACAAGATTGGTTTCAATTGGGACTCGACCGTTGGAGCATGTTTTGTCATAACGCTCTTAATGGTGTTCATCTTCTTCAATTCGCTGTCAGGCAGTCGACCTTTTCTGTTAACCTTAACTACTACGTATGGATAGGTTAACCATTGGTCTGTTGGCATTCTTTGAAATGCGTAGTCTCGAGTAGTGGGCGTTGTGCCGGGGGTGGCCTGTTGACCAGCATCGGTTGCTTGATCGAGGATATCTTTTGGCACAGGCTCCCAATCTTGCGGAATATGGAATGTGATGCCATGGGCGGTTTCGATTCTTTTATCAAGGGTGACCGCACACAGATGACCGGAGACTAGGACGATTGCGCTACAGGTCAAGGCGATTTGTTTCAGGTTCATTCTGAGTTCTTTCTCCAATCATTTACTTACAGGCTCGATCATTTTCTGCCGCATCATCGAGTCTACGCGACCATTCCTGCGTGTATCGGCCTTTGATGGAAGGGCGCCATACGCTCAACACTGGTGCATCTCTTGGTGCATTCTCAACAATTGACAGGAGAATCTCATAGCACCGGAATCTGTCTTTATCGGACATGGAATCCAGGATGTTTGCCAATGGAAACTCAATCTCCGACCTACACTCTGCGGAAACTGCGTTAAACATTGATTCAAGCCTTAGTACATCGCATTCATGTTTCTCGAAAGGTTCCTCGCGCCAAGCGAGTTCTCGCAATGCGATCTGTGCTTGCCTCCTCCGGTGATCCGACAGGGAACCGCGACTTGAACCGGATATTGCACGTTCCAGTTGCGTCGCCGGGAAAAGAATCTGGGCTGCCACGATCATCGTATAGGTCTTGCCGCTGCCCTGCGTGTGCCACACGAGGCCGCGCGTGCGCTTGGGATCGAGCGCCCGCGCCACCACCTTGTCCACCGCGCCAGCCTGATGCTGGCGTAGGATGAACTTCTGCAATTCCTCGTCCTTTTCGGCAAAGAGGATGAAATCCTTCAAAACCCGCAGCAGATGCGGCACGGCGCAGAAGCTTTTCACTTTCGCTTCCAGATTGCCCGTCTCCTCGTGCTTCCAGTTGAAAAGATTACGCCGAACCGTGTTCCACGTCACGCCATAGGCGAAGCCGATGGCCTCGGTGGCGGTGAAGATCATCTGCGGCACCATGACCTCCGGCGTCTCGGCGTGGTAACGGCGAATCTGATCCACTCCCAGCGCTATGGCCTCGTCCTTGCTCGCGTTCTTGCACTCGAACATGTCCACCGGGATGCCGTTGATGAGAAACACCACGTCCTCGCGCGTGCCGTATTTGCCGTTGTGGGTGTAAAACTCCTCCGTCACCTCATACACATTGCGCCACTGCCCGCGCGGGCGGCCGAGGTCGCCGTAATCAATCAGCGTCAGATCCAGTTCGCGGCTTTCTTCCGCGCAGAAATATTTGTGCTGGTTGCGCAGCGCCTGGAGGAAATCGCGGTTGCCGTAGATGTCGGCATGGAAACGTTGAAACTCGCCGATCAACGCGCCCTCGGCCTCCTTGTATTTGGGATTGAAGGCGCGGATTTGGGCATGCAGCAGATCGCCGAAGAACAGCGACGCCTTGCGTGCCCGCTCCTGCGGCGTCGCGCCGTCGGGATCGAACCCTCTCCGCGCCTCCGCGTCTCCGCGTGAGACATATTTCCACCCGATCTCCTGCGCGTATTTCAGGATGCGGGCCTGGACGGTTTTATGTTCGGATGGAGTGGCCATGTTGATCTATTATTATACCGCAAAGAACACAAAGAACGCAGAGATGAGAAATGCGGAGAATTGCCGCACCTGATCACTCAATGATTTGATGTCCTTCATGGCGTCTTCTTTCTTTGTGATCTCTGCGTTCTTTGCGGTTTTTTCATTTGAGGCAGCATCTTCACTGCCGCCTCGAAGTCCTTTTCCACTTGCGAGGGTTTGGCAAGTTCAAGAACCCGAAACTTTTCAAATTCCCGTTCCGCCTTCCGCAACGCCTGCTCGTGCGAAATCCTGCCAGCGTGCGTAAGAATCTCCCGACCGCTCAGGCGCAGAAAATCCTCCAACTTGGCGATCCAGTCCCGCATATACATGGGCTGGCGATTCAGCGCCCGGAGTTCGGCAAACTCCAGATAGGCCGTCACGATGCGATTCAGCCCCTCCAGTTCCTCCGCCGTCAGGTAATTCTTGGCGATGGCTGCTTCCTCCTTCGTCGGTTTCCCGCCCAGCCATGTGGTCATCCCCAGGTTTTGCTTCCCGGCATCCACCCGCCCATGCACCACCTCCGCCGCCGTTTGCCCGTGCGCCGCCCAGTGCATCTTGTTCTGCACCGTGGCGAAGAACAGTTGCGATGCCTCTTCGCCCGGGTCGTAGTCAATACTCGTCGCGTAAATCTCCAGCACCTTAAGACAGAAGACTTTTTCCGACGACCGGATGTCGCGGATGCGGGCCAGCAGTTCCTCGAAGTAATTCCCGCCCCCGGCCCGCTTGAGCCGCTCATCGTCCATCGCGAATCCCTTCACGATGTATTCCCGCAGCCTCTGCGTGGCCCAGATGCGGAACTGCGTGCCGCGATGCGACTTCACCCGGTAGCCGACCGAGATGATGACATCGAGGTTGTAGTGTTCCACCGAGCGGGACACCTGCCGGTTTCCCTCCTGTCGAACTATTAAGAATTCCTTAACCGTTGCCGACGGCTGCACCTGGCCCTTCGGTTGAACTGACAAGGATTCCTTGTGAGTTGCCTCCGGCGTCAATTCTCCCTCTTCGTAGATGTTCTGGATGTGCAGACTGACGTTTTGTTGGGTGGTCTGAAACAACTCCGCCATCTGTGCCTGCGTCAGCCAGACAGTCTCACCCTGCATCCGCACTTCCAGCCGCGTGCGGCCGTCCGGCGCCTGGTATAACAGCAACTGCGATTTCGGCGCGTTAATCATGACAACCTCGTTCTTTCCACCCATGCACGATCTCCGGCGTCGCGCCGTCGGGATCGAAGCCCCGCCGCCGCTCCGCCTCCGCGCGCGGCACGTAAGTCCAGCCGATCTCCTGCGCGTAGGCAAGGATGCGGGTCTGGACGGTTTTGTGTTCGGATGGAGTGGCCATGTTGATTTACTGTTTAACCGCAAAGAGCGCAGAGAACGCAGAGATGAGAAATGCGGAGAATTGCCGTACCTGATCACTCAATGATTTGATGTCCTGCATGTCGTCTTCTTTCTTTGTGCTCTTTGCGTTCTTTGCGGTTATTGACCTGTATCCACACTTCCAGCCGCCTGCATCCGTTCTGTGCCTGATAGAACAACAATTGGGATTTGGGTTCATAGCTCATGGTTTTCCCTTCGCAATGGCAACTTCCAATTCCGGCAGGTCGCGATTGTGAACGCGAACCTGCGCCGTCATGAGCTGGTGCAACAGCGTGCGGAACAGGGCGGTGAGCGCCGCGTGCTTGCGCTGGTGAACCGTGAGTTTGCGGTCAAGGCCATCAACATTGGCGATAATCTCGTCTTGCTCCTCGGGAGATGGTACAGGGACGGGGAAGCCACGCAGCCGTGTTGCGCTGATATTGCTTTGGCTGACGGCTCTCGTCGCGATGGACTTTAACCTCGCCTGCGTTTCGCCCCAATTGAAATAGTGGTTCAGGAAGAAAGGCCGGAGACGCCCGGAATCCGTGCGCAAGCGTATCAGGTAGGACGCAAAAACAAAATCTCCTTCGAGATCAAAAATCGCGGTTCGCCCCACCAGTTCCAGGCTGTTGGTGCGATTGAACAGGATGTCCTGCCGTTCAACCCGGAAGTTCGCAAACTGCGCCGGAGTGAGTTCGACGTATTGCAGATTGTCAGACGAGATTCGCCCCTGACGTTGATTCGTCATTCGCAACACGGCATACCGCCCAGATTCTGAGCCTTTCACTGAAATGCCGTATTGAGCTTCGGTCAGATATTCCCCCAGTGTCACCACCTCCCAACTCTGCGGCACGGGGCCGATTTCGGTTTGTTTTTGGGGTTCGCCGCAGATGCCGGCGGTGAAGAGTTGGTGCAGGAGTGCCTTTTTCAGTTCCGTGGTCAGCGCGATCAGCCGCTCCTGCTGCTCCATCGTCCGCTGCACCAGCCCCAACACCCCCGCAATCTTTTGCTGATCGGGGATGGGCGGGCGAGGCAATGACTTCTCCTTGAGCACCGTGAAGTGGCGATTGTACCCGCGGTTAGGAATATCGAGTCCGCGCAACGCGAAGTAAAAAAACTTGGGATCGAACAAATCCACCTTCGGCTTTAGTACCTTTGTTCCGTCAGCTCCCAGGATGAATGGGAAGTCCACATATTTGAAACAGCGGGTGTGGTCCCCAAATATTACAAACGGGAGGTCATGCCGAATGACTCGGGCCGCTTCGTCGCAATAGCCTGCGATGAACGCTTGGCCTTGATCGACAACTGGGAATCGTCCGTCTGTTTTGATCTCCGCCGACGGAATCTGGTTTTCGTGCCCGATGGAATGACCTGACAAGGAGTCAGCAACGAGTACGGAAGTCCATTCCTCAACTGAGGGCGGATTTTCCAACCTTCCATTGGCACGAGGCTGCGCGCTGGAAAGCCCGCGCTCCTTTGCTTTGGCGCTCACGCCTTGCCGCCCTTCTGCTTGTCCGCAGGCAGCTTCTTCGCGGTCTCCGTGAGTTGCTTCACCGCCTCTTGCTCGGCTTCCAACTCAACGGCGGTGCGGCGGCGCTGTTCGAAGCGGGTGTAGTGCTCGCGGGCGAGTTCGTCGGCCTGTTCGCGGCTGATGCGGCCCATGCCGGGGAGGACGTTGCGCTCGTTGAACCGGAGGAACTGGTCGAGCTTTTCCTGCCAGTCCTTGAGGAAGACCTGCCTGCGCCGCCGGGCCTGGTCCTCGGCGTAGTCGAGGAACATGACGACGATGCGGTTGAGTTCGGCGATCTCGTCCTCGTGCAGATAGTTTTTGGCGATGGTGACATCGCCCTTGCGTACGACGCCGCCTTTCCAGGCGGTGAGGCCCATGTTCGGCCGGGTGGCGTCGGCACGCTCGGCGATGAGTTCCGGCGCGGTCTTGCCGGTGGCGGCGTAGTGCAACTTGTTTTGGACAGTCTGGAAGAAGATTTGGGCCTCGGCGTCGGTGGGGTCGTAATCGGCGGCGAGGGCGAGGATATTGCGCACTTGCAGATAGACCCGTTTCTCGCTGGCGCGGATGTCGCGGATGCGCTCCAGTAATTCATCGAAGTAATCGGGGATCCCGAGCGAGGGCGGGTGCTTGAGCCGCTCGTCGTCCATGGTGAAGCCCTTGCGGAGATATTCCTCCAGCCGGGCGATGGCCCACTGCCGGAACTGGGTGCCACGCTGGCTGCGGACGCGGAAGCCGACGGCAAGGATGGCATTGAGGTGGTAGTGATCCACCAGCCGCTCGACCTGCCGGGCACTCTCGATTTGAACTATCCGGAATTTCCGGATAGTTGCCGCCGGGTCGAGTTCACCCTCCGCGTAGATGTTCTGGAGATGCTCGTTGATGGTGCGAACGTCCTTCTGAAACAGTTCGGCCATGAGTTTCTGCGTGAGCCAGATGGCCTCGTCCTCAAAGCGGCATTGGATGCCGGTTCGACCATCCTCGGTCTGGTAGAGGATGATTTCTCCTCCTTCGGGGATAGGCTGCCGGGGGGTTCTCGGCTTCATGCCATGATCCTCCCCAGAATGGCCTTCAAAGCCTTGTCCGTCTCCCGCGCCTCGCCCTCCAGCGCGTCCAACTCCTCCACGATCTCCGCAATCGGCCGGTATTCGTCGGCGGCGCCGGTGTGGATGTAGCGGCTGGGGGAGATGTTGAAATCGTTTTTGGCGATCTCCTCGCGGGTGACGATGCGGCTGTATTTCTCCACCTCGCGCCAGGCTTTGAAGGTGGCGGCGATGCGGGTGATGGCGTCCTCCGGGATGTAGTTCTTCGGGTCGCCCTTGGCAAACTCGGTCGCGGCGTTGAGCAGGAAAATTTTTCCCTGTCGATCTTTCGCCTTGGCTTTGTTCAGGAAGAGGATGATGCCGGGCGCGCTGGTGTTGTAAAAAAGATTTTCCGGCAGGTAGATCACGCCCTCGATCAGGTCCTGCTCCACGAACCAGCGGCGCACTTCCTTTTCTTTGTTGGTGTTGGCATTGCCCGAGCCGCGCGAGGCGGCGCCGGTGTCGAGCACGATGGCGGCGCGGCCCGCGTCGCCGAGGCTGGCGAGGATGTGCTGCACCCAGCCCCAGTCGGCCTTGTTGCCGGGGAAGCCCGCGCCTTTGGGGAAGCGGTCGAGTTCGTCGGCGTCGTAGTCCTTCTCGGTGAACTCGGTCTGGTTCCACATCGGATTGGCCACCGCGCGGTCGAAGGTCTGGAGGCGATTGCCTTGGCGGAATTTCGGATGACGGAAAGTATCGCCGATCTCGATCTGGCCCTCCATGTCATGGATGATCATGTTCATGTTGGCCATGGCCCAGGTGGTGGGTGTGGATTCCTGGCCGTAAAGCTTGAGCGGGGCGGATTTCTTTTTGCCCGCGGCCTTGATCTTTGTTTCCAACGCCAATTCGCACTTGATGAGCAGGCCGGCGGAGCCGCAGGTGGGGTCGTAGCAGGTCATGCCCGGCTCGGGGTCCATGATCAGCGCCATGATCTCGCCCACCTCGGCGGGCGTGTAAAACTCGCCCGCGCTCTTGCCACTGTTCTCGGCGAACTTGCGGATGAGATACTCGTAACTGCGCCCGATGATGTCTGCCTCCACGTCGCCGAGGCCGAGACGCTTTTCGCTGATGCGCTCGATGAGGTTGGAAAGGCGGTTGTCGTCAATGTCGCGCACGCCATGGGTGGTGGCGTTAAAGTCCACGCGGTCGATGATGCCCTTCAGCAGCGCGTTTTCATCCGCGATGGCGCGGAGGTGCGTGGTGAGTTGCTCGCCAATCTTGTCCGCGAGTTTGCGGATGACGGACCAGACGGCGTCGTCGGGGTCGGCCGGTTGCAGCGGCAGGTAGAAGCGGACGAGTTTCTTGTCGTGTTTCACCAGTTTGAACGCCTTGGCCCGCGACCCGACTTCATGGGCGATGCGGTTCAGTTCGTCATCGAAAACATCGCAGAGGCGCTTGGTGAAAATGAGCGGAAGGATATAGTCCTTGAACTTGGGCGCATCCTTCGCGCCGCGAATGGAACAGGCGGCGTCCCAAATCCAAGATTCTAGCGATTTATCATTTTCTTTCGTCATCTTTCATCCAGTTCGGGTGGGCATCATCTGCATTCACGCGTGAGATGTTACAAATACAGGAAGAAGCTACGCCTGCGGTGGGCGAGCGTCAAGAACGTCCCATCAAACACGCGAGTTGCCCGGCGGCATCGGCCAGCAGGGCGCGGCTGTCGGCCATCAATTCCGGCAGGGTTGACGGTCCGAAGGTTAGGGAAAAGCAGCCGTCGAATATTTCGTTCAAGGCCGGCAGGGCGGTGCGATCTACGCTCCCAGAAAGCAGGGTGACCGGAAGGCGCTGTTGCCGAGCATGACGGGCGACTACCTCCGGCGTTTTGCCGTGCAGGGTCTGCGCATCGCTGCGCCCTTCGCCGGTCAAGACCCAACCGGCATCTTCGATGGCCCGGTCGAGCTGCAAAAGGCCGACGATAACTTCCGCACCGGAATGGACCGTACCGCCCAGCAGCCGGCAGGCAAAACCCAGTCCGCCCGCCGCGCCCGCGCCGGGCAGAGTGCGCACCGCGCGTTGAAAAGCTTGCTCCGCGCACTCCGCAAAGTTTCCGATGGCGGCGTCGAAACGCGCCTGCAGATCGGGCGTCACGCCCTTTTGCGGACCGAAGACGGCGGTCGCCCCATGCGGGCCGGTCAGGGGATTGTTGACGTCGGACAATATCGTCAGCCGGCATTGCGCGATTCTGGCATCGAGTCCACCCAGGTCCACCTTGACCACGCGCTGCAGTTGGTTTGGAACCGGCTCAACCGCCTGGCCCGCTGCATCGAGCAAACGCGCGCCCAACCCGACCAGCAGTCCAGCTCCGCCGTCGTTGGTGGAACTGCCGCCTAGTCCGAGCATGACATCGCGCACACCGCGATCGAGCACCTGCCGCAGCAACTCGCCCACGCCGAACGTCGTCCGCTGGCCAACCGGCGCCGCCATGCCGTTAGAATCGGTAATGCCGACCACCTGGGCGACTTCGATCACGGCGATGGCCTTGCCGTCCCGTTGCGTAATGCCAAATTGGGCGTCGCGCTGCCCCAGCCCGGCGCCCCGCACCCGCGCCTGCAACCGCTCACCGGCGGCATCCTCATGCAGACACGCGTCCAAAGTGCCTTCGCCGCCATCCGCCATCGGCAGCAGCCGGCACTCCGCATCCGGCCACACGCGCTGAATGCCCAGCGCCATCGCCTGCGCGGCCTCGATGGAAGTCAACGATCCCTTGAAGGAGTCGGGCGCAATCACAACGATGCGGGGTGAGGTCATGGTTGAAGGTTGCTGTTCCATGTGCTGGTTCGCCGCGTCTCCTACAAGGTCATGATCAGTCGCAGGCCCTCATCGACTTGGAGCATGCTTTGCGGGTCAATGCCCTTGATCCGCCCGGTCAGGCGCGTACGATCGAGGCTGATGAGTTGCGATACGTTGACGACCGATGGTTTCGGAAGCCCTGATGCGTGCGTCGATAGTTGAACATTTCCTGGAGCGCCGGCCAGGTTCAAATTGGACGTTACCGCGGCGCAGATAACCGTCCGAATGCCGCTGCGGTTGAACTCGTCCGATTGAACGATGAGCACCGGCCGACGATATCCCGGCTCCGAGCCAACCGGATCGGGAAGCGACGCCCACCAGATTTCGCCGCGCTTCACTACCACTCCTCCCTGGGGAGTGAAAGCGTCTGCAAACGTTCCAGAACCGGATCGAGAGCTGAATCTTCCCGCGCGTACACCTCGTTCAGTTTGCGCGTGACGTCCTCGGCGCGGTGATGTTGAACGTACTCGTCAACCGCGGCCGAAAAAAGCGCGCTCCGGGTTATCTTGCGGCGGCGGGCGAAAACTTCCGCGCGCGAGAACACCGCATCCGGCACCGATATTGCTGTTTTCATGGCGATAATGGTATAACCACGGTAATACGGCGTCAAGCCTATTCTGGCCCGACAGCCTATTCTGGCCCGACAGCCTATTCTGGCCCGCTTGTTTACTACCGGCTGTCTCTCGCCTATAGTATCTTTTTCGCGACGCCGGGGTTCGGCGCGCGGAAATTAAAGGAGCACGCACACCCATGGGTCTCAATGTCGTTCAAAAAATTCTCCGCGACCACCTGGTCAGCGGCACGCTTACGCCGGGGGCCGAACTGGCCATTCGCATTGACCAGACACTGACGCAGGACGCCACCGGCACCATGGCGTACCTGCAGTTCGAGGCGATGGGCGTACACCGCGTCCGTAACGAACTGGCGGTCAGTTACGTGGACCACAACACGGTGCAGGTCGGTTTCGAGAACTCCGACGATCACGCCTACCTCCAGTCCGTTGCCGCCCATTACGGCATCGTCTTCTCCAAGGCCGGCAACGGCATCTGCCATCAGCTCCATCTCGAACGCTTCGGCGTGCCCGGCAAGACGCTGCTGGGTTCCGACTCGCACACCCCCACCGGCGGCGGCCTGGGCATGATCGCCATCGGCGCGGGTGGACTGGATGTCGCCGTCGCCATGGGCGGCGGCCCGTTCCACCTGACCGCTCCGAAGGTGATCCGCATCGAATTGACCGGCAAACTGCGCCCCTGGGTCACGGCCAAGGATGCGATTCTCAAGGTGCTCCAGATGTTTTCCACCAAGGGCAATGTCGGCTGCGTCTTCGAATATGGCGGACCGGCCTTGAAGACCCTGAACGTCCCCGAACGCGCCACGATCACGAACATGGGCGCCGAATGCGGCGTCACCACCTCGGTTTTCCCGAGCGACGAAACCACACGCGCCTTCCTCGAAGCCCAGGGCCGCGGCGATGTCTGGCGCGAAATACTGCCGGACCCCGACGCCGCCTATGCCCGCACGGTGACGGTCGATCTGGACGCGCTGGAACCGCTCGCCGCCGCGCCGCACTCGCCGGACAACATCGTCACCGTCGCCTCGCTGGCGGGCAAGCGCGTTGACCAGGTGCTGATCGGCTCCTGCACAAACTCATCCTTCACGGACCTCAAGGCCGTCGCCAAACTGCTCAAGGGCCAGACGGTGCATCCCGACGTGAGCCTCGGCATCGCCCCCGGTTCGCGCCAGGTGCTGACCATGCTGGCCGCCGACGGCAGCGTGACCGACCTGCTCGCCGCCGGCGCGCGGCTGCTGGAAAACGCCTGCGGCTTCTGCATCGGCAATTCGCTCTCGCCGGCGTCCGACGCCGTCTCGCTGCGCACGAACAACCGCAACTTTGAAGGCCGCTCGGGCACCAAGTCCGCCCGCGTCTACCTGGTCAGTCCGCCGGTCGCCGCCCTGGCCGCCATTCACGGCCGGATCGTGGACCCGCTGCTGATGACGGAGCTGAAATATCCGCGCGTTGCCATGCCCAAACATTTCGAGGGTGACGACGCGCTGCTGATCAAACCTCCGGCCGACGGCGCCTCGGTGGCGGTCGTGCGCGGACCGAACATCGGCGATCCCCCGCGCAACACGCCGCTCCCCGGCGCGCTGGCGGGCGCCGCCACGATCAAGGTGGGCGACCGCATCACGACCGATCACATCATGCCCGCCGGCGCGCGGCTGAAATTCCGCTCGAACATCCCGGCCTACGCCCAGTTTGTCTTCGAAGGCGTGGACCCCGAATTCGCGCAGCGCGCCGCCGCAGCGCGCGATGCGGGCCGCCACAATTTCATCATTGCCGGCGAGTCCTACGGCCAGGGCTCCAGCCGCGAACACGCGGCGCTCTGCCCGATGTTCCTGGGCGTGCGCGCCGTGATCGCCAAGAGTTTGGAACGCATTCATACGGCCAACCTGATCAATGTCGGCATTCTGCCGCTGACCTTCGTGAACCCGGCCGATTACGACCGCATCGCCGCCGGCGACGAGCTGCTGCTGGCCGGCGCGCGCGCGGAGATCGAAGCGGGCAAAAACCGCCTGATGCTGGTCAACACCACCCGCAAGATCGAGATTCCGCTGGCCGTGTCGCTGACCGAAAGACAGCAAAAGATTATTTTGGCCGGAGGTCTGCTGAACACTGAACACTGAACACTGAACACCTCCTCCCATGAAAGTCAGCGCCTTCAATTTTCTGCGCAATGGGGTGAAGTACGGCTACCCGTTCGAGGCCTCGATCCGCTCCGTACTGCCGATCGTGGACGAATTCGTCGTGGCCCTGGGGCCCTGCGAGGACGATACCGAGGCGCGCCTGCGCGCCATCGGCGACCCGCGCCTGCGCATTATTCACACCACATGGAACGAGGGCATACGGCCAGCCCCCGGCTACAAGGGTTTCGTCTACGCCCAGCAAAAGTCCATCGCGCTCTTCAACTGCACAGGCGATTGGGCCTTCTACCTTGAGGGCGACGAGGTCGTGCATGAACAGGATCTGGAGCGCATACGCGGTTCGATGGAACGGCATCTGGACAATCCCAAGGTCGAGGCGCTGGCTTTCGACTACCTGCATTTTTACGGCAACGGCAACACGCTGGCCTGGTCGCCCGCCTGGTACCGGCGCGAAGTGCGCATCCTGCGCAACACGATCCCCGCCTGGGCGCCCGAAGGATTGTTCTTCGCCGTGCTGGACCGGCCCTTGCGCGCCCGTTATCCCCGCGCCGCGCTGACCGGGGCCACCATCCACCACTACGGCTGGGTGCGTCCCGAGGCCCGCATGCAGGCGCTCAAGGGCCGCATCGAAAAATATTGGAGCGACCGCACGCCGGCGGTGGACTACAGCGCCATCGATCCGCAAGCGCTGCGCCCATTCACCGGCTCGCATCCGGCGGCAATCCGCGACTGGCTGGGAACGGAAAGCGGTTTATTCGCGGCCGATCCCAATCACCGCCTGACCTCCCGCGAACGCAAGCACCGCATCATGATGGCCATCGAGCGGCGGCTCGGCCTGTACCTCGGTCCCCGCGGACATTTCAGGCTGGTGTCGTAACCACGGATCTATGCCAGCGGTTCTACGAGCGGACAAGGTCCAGGAGCGGGGCCACTGTTGCCTGGGTAACGCGATCCATGGCGAACAAATCGCGGGCCAGCGCCAGGGCGCGGGCGCCGCAGCGGGCGCGCAGGGCGGGATCAGCGGACAATTGCCGGAGTTTTGCGCCGAATTCGGCCATGTCCGACGGATCGAAGAGCAAGCCGGCATCGCCTTCGCGCACCACCTCGCTTACGCCGCCCAGACGCGCGGCGAGGATCGGCAGCCCGACGGCCATGGCATGGATCAGTGCGCCGGTCATGTGGAAGTTGTCGGACTCGTGCCCCACGCGCATGACCAGTCCGATGTCGCAGGCATTCAGCGCCTGATTGACATCCTCGCACTGCGGCAGCCAGCCGGTGAAGACGACGCGGTCCTCGATTGCCAGCGTGCGCGCCAGCTCCCGCAGGCGCGCCATGTCCGGACCGTCGCCGATCAGCAGGTAGCGCACCGCGGGCAGTTCGGCGCGCTGCGCGGCCAGCGCCTGTAGGATGCGGTCGTTGCCCTTGTTGGGGTGTAAAATGCCATGATGCACCAGCACGATATCCGCGGGGCCGAAACCGTAGCGCTGCCGGGCGGCGGCGCGGTCGACGGGATGGAAGAGATCGAAATCGCACGGATCGTAGACGGCATGCACGCGATCGGCGCGCACACCGTGGGCGGCCAGGAAGGTGCGCGTGGCCTGGGCGCGGGTGAAGATCAGCGGCAGCCGGCGCCAGACGGCGAGGTCCAGCGCTTTGACCGCGCGGGCCACCACGCGGGTAAGGGACGATCCGCCAAGATAGATGTCGGTAAAAAAGTCCACCACGCTGAAGGCCACCCGCCGTCCGAAAAAAATGCGCGCCAGGCCCGCGCTGAGCGGAACCGTCTCGTCGAGATAAACCGCGCGGATGCGCAATGCGCGGCACCAAAGTCCCAGCCAGGGCAGCAGCAGAATCCAGAGCAGACTCTTGCGCCACTTGTCGCCCTGGTTCTGGCGGTCCACGCGCCAGGGCAAGTTGTGAATGACGGCATGTGCACGGATGGCTTCGGGAATGGGCTTGGAACTGCGGAAACCGAAGTAATGAACCTCGACCTCGCGGTCCAGCGCGGCGACGATTTCAGGGATGGCGTGGAAAAGTTCGGCATGCTCGGCGGGGCCGTAGCGGAACCAGAAAGCCAGGCGCGGACGGTCGGTGGTCATGGTTCCGTGGCGCAAAAGACGATGCGACTGCCTTCGGCGCCGAAGGCGACGGGCACTTCCCGCAAGGCGCTCAGGCAGGCGCGCACGGCGGCCTGCCGGCCGGGCTCGGCGAAGACCAGCAGGAACCCGCGCCCGCCGGCGCCGAGCAGTTTGCCGCCGCTGGCGCCCGCGCCGCGCGCCGCGGCGTAGGCCTTGTCGATCGTGTCGTTGGAGATGCCCGCGGCCAGGCTTTTCTTGAGCTGCCAGCTGTCGTGCAAGAGCTCTCCAAAGGCGGACAGGCTGGCGGTCGATGTCAGGATGCGCTCGGCTTCGTCCACCATGTCGCGCATGCGCAGCAAGGCCGGCACGTTTTGCGCCGTTTGTTTTTTCTGTTCGTGCAGAATCGATTCGGATGACTGTTCCACGCCGGTGTAAAAGAGCAGGCACTGCTGTTCGAGTTCGTTCAGCCGCGCCTGCGGCAGCGCCAGCTGGCGCACGCGCACCGCCTGCGGAGCGGCAAAATCGAGACGCAGAAAGCCCCCGTAAGCCGCGGCGTATTGGTCCTGGTGGCCGCCGCTGTCGCCAACCCTTTCGCGTTCGACCTTGATTGCCCCGCGGGCCAGGTCCTCGGCGGTCACGCGGCTGCCGCGCAGCGCATGCAGGGCGTTGAGCAAACCGACGGTGAAGGCCGACGAGGTGCCCAGGCCAGTGCGGCCGGGCAGGTCGGACACGTGGGAGATTTCGATGCCTTCGCGAATGGCCAGTTCGAGCAGGCATTCGCGGATCAGCGGATGCTCGAACTGGGACGGCTCCATGACCGTCTCCGTGCGGGCGTACGAGGCGCGGAAGCGGTGCGGGAAGAAGGGCGGCAGGCGGTGGATCGAGATATAGCAATACTGGCGGATCGCGGTGGCCAGCACGGCGCCGCCGTGTTCGCGATAGAACTCGGGATAGTCGCTGCCGCCGCCGAAGAAACTGATGCGAAAGGGGGTGCGGGCGATGATCATGGTGCAAGGACCTCCCGTCCGGACAGCACCTCGTCCACGAAGGCGCGCACCGTGTCGCGGGTGCGCGGCGCGGGACGCAGCGTCTGGAGCCGTTTGATGTTGATGGCGTAGGTTTCGAGCGGCGGCGCGCAGGATGCGGTCAACTCGCGGGCGCGTCCCGGCGGCAGCATTGCGGCGACCTCGCGGAGCGAGATCAGCCCGTCGCCGGCCACATTCACCGTCGTGCGGTTCAATCCAGCGTCGAGCAGGTCGAACAGGATTGCCGCCAGATCGCGGGTATTCAGATACTGGTAGCGCGAGTCGGGATGCACCCGCAGCGGCGCGCCGGTGAGCAGGTCGTAGATCGAATTCTTGCGCAGCCCGGCGCCTACGAAGCCCGCCATGCGCAACACCAGCCAGTCGGGCGCGTAGTAGCGCACAAGTTGCTCGGCCAGGTGCTTGTGCAGGCCGTAGGGCGAAAGGCGCGCCGGGTCGGGCACGGCATCCTCGGCATTGTCCTCGGGATGCTCGTGGTCGTTGTAAACGTCGCAGGTCGAAAGATGCACATGGCGCGCGGCCTTGAAATCGTGCAGCGCGCGCTGAACCGAACGGACGGAGAGGTCGAATTCCAGGGCCGGATCCTGCGCGGCCAGGTATTTCTTCGAGTTGCCGTTGGCGTTGATCAACAGCTCGCACTGCGCGCCCCGCGCGGCCTCGTATTCGGCCTGATCCACGGGCGTGACCCGGTAGCCGCGGCGGATGGCTTCGGCGGCGACCGCGCGGCCGACAAAGCCGCGGGCGCCGAGGACGATACAGGTGGGGGCGGCTTTCATGGGAATTTGCGGACTACAGGCGCACCCCGCCGGTTTTGCGGGCCTCGCGGAACCAGGTCAGGGTGCGGGTCAATCCTTCACGTAGCGGCGTCCGGCAGTTCAAGCCCAGGGCATGCAGGCGCGTGGTGTCGAAAATCTTGTCGATCTGGCCGTCGGGCTTGGATGTATCCCAGACGAGCGTGCCGCGGAAGCCGGAGACATCGCGCAGGGTTTCGGCGAGTTCGCGGATCGAGACCCGCGTGCCGCTGGAAATATTCACCGGCTCGCTGCTGTCGTAGTTTTCCAGAAACCACGGGATAGTGGCGGCGACGTCGGCGGCGTAGACAAAGTCCCGCGTCGGACGGCCGCTGCCGTAGCAGGCAAGCGAGGCGTCGCCGCGCTCGGCGGCCTCGACAAAGCGCCGGATCAGGGCGGGAATGACGTGGGCATAGACCTCGTTGAAGATATCGTGCTCGCCGTAGACGTTGCCGGGCACCAGCACGACCGAGTTGAAACCGTGCTGCTTGCGGTAGGCCTCCGACATGACCACCTGCATCATCTTGGCCGTCGAATAGGCCGCGCTTTCGGCCTGCGGGTAGCCCTTCCACAATTGATCTTCGCCGATCGGCGAGATGGCATGCGCGGGATAGGAGCAGCCGCCCATGAAGGTCATCAATTTCTTGACGCCGGCCTTCAAGCAGGCCTGAAAGATCTGGGTATTGATGGTGAGGTTTTCGTAACAAAAGTCGGCCGGATAGCGCTGGTTGGCGATGATGCCGCCGATTTTGCCGGCCAGGTGGACCACGGCGTCGGGACGGGTGTCGGCCAGCATGCGCGCGGTCGCGGCTGGGTCGAGCAGGTCGTAATCGCGGCGTCCGACCGGAATCACTTCGGACGCCGGAAAACTCCGGCGCAGCACCGGCAGCATGTGGTGCCCGAGAAAGCCCGGGGCGCCGGTCACCAGGATGCGGGAGTAAGTGGCGTTCATGGCAACGTACTCTTCAGATGTTCGCGTACTGATTGCGCCGGATGACCTGGTAGCCCTTGATCAACTCGGCGATGCCGAGCGGCAGCGTGACCTGGGCGTGGAAGCCGGTCTTCTCGATCTTGGCGTTGCTGACGATGTAATTGCGCTGGTCGGGGTCCTTGCCGACCGGGGCTTCCAGGATCGTGAACGAAGGCAATTGTTTCTGGATTTCCCGGCAAAGTTCCATCTTCGAGAGGTTGGCCTCGCTAAGCCCGACATTGTAGGCCTGGTTCTTCATCGCGTCCCAGTGTTCCAGACCGTGCAGAAAGGCGCGCGAAATATCGCGCACATGCACGTAGTTGCGCTTGAAGTGGGCCTCGAAGAGGATCACGAAGCGGTCCGTGACGGCGCGATAGGTGAAGTCGTTGACCAGCAGATCGAGCCGCATGCGCGGACTGACGCCGAAGGCCGTGGCCAGGCGGAAGGAGATCGCGCGGCCCGAGTCGAGCAGCGCCTTCTCGATTTCGGCCTTGAGCACGCCGTAGAGCGAGATCGGACGCAGCGGGGTTTCCTCGGTGCAGAAAATGCCCGCCTCGCCGACGCCGTAGCCGCTGTTCGTGGTGGGGAAGATGATCCGCTGGATGGGGGAACTGAAATCTATCAGCGCCTTGACGGCGTCGTAATTGATGCCGCGGGCCTCGACCGGCATTTTTTCGCAGAGCGGCGCGCCGACCAGGCAGGCCAGCGGGAACAGCGCATCGGCCTTGGACGCGAGTTTGCGCACCAGGGCCGTGTCGCGTACATCTCCCCGCACGATGGTCAGCGCCTCGTTGTGGCAGACATCCAGCAGCGAAGACTGGTTATAGAGGAAATTGTCGAGCACGGTCACGCGGTGACCGGCCTGCAACAGGATGGGAACCATGACGGAACCGATATAACCGGCGCCGCCGGTGACGAGAATATTCATATGTAAAAACTCCCCGGCAATGCGTTGAAATCACATGCTAAGAGCAAGAGGCACGCCTGTCAACGCGGGCTTATGCAAAAAATGTGGGACCAGGCCGTGCGGGCGGCGGCGAGGGCCAGGGCGCGGTGCGAAACGCGATTTTTCGTTTCGGCCGGCAATTCGGCAAATGTGAGTGTCCCGCCGTCGGGTACGAAGAGCGGATCGTAGCCGAATCCATGCGCGCCGCGCGGAGCGGTCAGCAACTTGCCGGAACAGACGCCGTCCACCGTCTGCGCCGCGCCCGACGGGTCGGCCAGGGCGATGACGCAGCGAAAATGGGCGCGGCGGTCGCTGACGCCGTCCATCAACTCGAGCAATTTGCGGTTGTTGGCGGCATCATCCGCGCCTTCGCCGGCGAAACGGGCGGAACGCACGCCGGGGGCGTTCTGAAGCGCCTCGACCTCGAGCCCCGAATCGTCGGCCAGCGCCCGCAGTCCCGTGGCACGGGCCGCAGCCACGGCCTTGAGGATCGCGTTATCGGCAAAGGTCAGGCCGGTTTCCTCAACCTCCGGCAGCCCCGGCCAGTCCGCGGCGGCAATCAACTCCAGGCCGGGAATCGCCAGCACGGCGCGTATCTCGGCGACCTTGTGGCGGTTGCGTGTGGCGACAATCAGGCGCATGTGAAGTGAGGTGGTGCTCGGGGGGGGACTCGAACCCCCACAGCCTTTCGGCCATTAGCACCTCAAGCTAACGTGTATGCCAATTTCACCACCCGAGCAGCGAAACGCGGCCAACCCTAGCGTATCCGGCACTTGTGCGCAAGCGCTGCATTCGCACCCCCCAGGGCAAACGCGATCTGGTTGGCGCCGGGGCACGGCGTTGTGATAGGCTGAGCGGCATGAACACCGCCGTCGAAAATGTGCTGGTTATCGAACGGGCGCTGCTGGAAAATCTCGGGATCTTCCAGGGGCTGACCACCGATGTCGAACGTTACCTCAAGGTGCTGCTCGATTCGCGGAACTACCGCTTCGTGGCCCGCCCGGAGGCCGAACAGGATCCCTCGCTGAAGCAGCTCATTCCCTACTTCCTGATCGTGCATGACGGCCGGGTCTTCACCTACACGCGGGGCAAACAGTCGGGCGAGAGCCGCCTGGTGGCCAAGGTTTCGATGGGCATCGGCGGGCACATCAATCATCTCGACGACTCGCTCTTCGGCGACCTCTACGCCCGCGCCGCGCGGCGGGAACTGGAGGAGGAGGTCGTACTGCCGCCGGGTTGCACTGACCGCATCGTGGCGCTGCTCAACGATGACGCCACGCCCGTCGGCAAGGTTCACCTGGGCGTGATCCACCTCCTGAACGCCCCGACGGACGCCGTGCGCAACCGCGAGCGCTTGATCGCCGATTCTGGATTCCGCACGCGCGAAGAACTGCTGGCCCTGCGCCCGCGCATGGAAACCTGGTCGCAGATCTGCCTGGACCATCTGGAAGGCTGGCTCTAGTAATATCCTATTGCAGTGAGACACCGATCATTCTTCCCACGCCGTAGGTAATGGCCGCCGCCATCAGGCCGAAAATGACCATGCGGAGGCCGGACCACCAGACTGCGCGGCCGGTGACAAGCGTGATCCCCGCGCCGATGATAAAGAGCGCGACCGCGCTCAATCCCGCGCTCCAGAATGTCGCCGTCAGGCCGGCGGCGAAGATGAACGGGATGACCGGGACGATTCCCCCGGCGGCGAAGAGCGCGAAGGATGTTCCCGCCGCCACCCAGGCCGATCCGCCGAGTTCCTTCGGATCGACCCCGAGTTCCTCGCGGACCAGCGTGTCGAGTCCATGCTTGGGGTCGGAGAGCAACTGCCGGGCCAGACGCTGCGCCTCGTCCTGTGGAATGCCCTTGGATTGATAGATCAGGGCAAGTTCCTCCAGCTCCTCCTCGGGACTGTCCTCCAACTCCTGCTTTTCGATGGCGATCTGGCGCGCGACCAGTTCGCGCGAGCTTTGCACGGAAAGCCATTCGCCCAGGGCCATCGAAATCGAACCCGCCAGCAGTCCGGCAAATCCCGTCAGCAAAACTGTTTTCGATTCGACCTGCGCCCCGGCCACGCCCATGACCAGACTGAAGACCGAGACCAGTCCGTCGTTCGCGCCAAGCACTCCGGCGCGCAGGGCATTGCCGCCGCCGCTGCGGTGCCGTCCTTCCAGGCGCGCCACCGTGCCGCCATCCATGCCGCCGCTATTGCCCGCCATGACCTGCAGCAGGCGCGCGTGCCCGCGCTCGTCGGCGGCCATGGAAGCGGCATCCTTATCGTCCGTCTGCGCGCCGTAGATATTGGCGGCGCCGCCCTCCGTCGCGGCCAGGCCCGGCACCACGGCCGCCGGACTCAGCCAGCCGGCCAGCCAGCCCAGAATCCGTGTCCGCGGCGCTGGGCGGAAACCCGGCGCCGCGCTGCCGGCGGCGCGCAAGCGTTCGGCCCAGACGTCGGCATGACGCTGCTCCGTGACCGCCAGCCGGCGGTAGACTTCCGCCAGCGCCGGAAGTTTCTCGGCCTCCGACATCCGCTGGTACAACCAGGCGGCATTGCGCTCCTCGCGCCACTGCGCCAGCATCCGCCGTGTGTTTGCATCGTTCATTTGCGCGTCCTTAACAAGGTTGTTTAGGCTGTAGGCTGTTAGACTGTTAGGAGAGGATCATGCGCCCCGGCTAACAGCCTTCAGCCTAAACAACCTGTGAATTTACAGACCGATTATGTGCCACATGGACGTAGGGTGCAAGGTGGTGTGCGCACCCCTCGACACAACGGGACGTTCGACTTGAATACGGAACCGTCCTTTCGTAAACTCGACCCATGGACACTGTCCACTATCTGGAAGCGAAATGAAGTTGCCAATTCCCATTGCTTCGCTTTTGCACGGCAAGGCCATGGAATGGGAGCGACTGGAGTTCAAGGCGGGATGGAA
This sequence comes from uncultured bacterium, assembly GCA_903925685.1. Classification (GTDB taxonomy): domain Bacteria; phylum Verrucomicrobiota; class Kiritimatiellia; order CAIKKV01; family CAIYGI01; genus CAIYGI01. The sequence goes on along the minus strand of CAIYGI010000048.1, from coordinate 8,485 downwards.
TCCGTTGCATGTCCTGCACACCCTGTGCGCGTTTGCGAACGACTTCCACAATCTTGGCGGCGGCTACATCGTAGTGGGTGTGGCCGAACAGGCCGGTCGCCCGATTTTGCCGCCGGTTGGCGTCGAAGCGGACCGTTTGAATGCGATTCAGAAGGAGATCCTGAACCTTGGCCACAGCGCCATGCAACCTCAGTACCATCCGATTGTGGTGCCGGAGGCGATGGCCGGAAAACATCTCTTGGTGCTCTGGGCGCCGGGCGGACCAACCCGGCCATACAAGGCGAAACTGGGACTCGGGAAGGACTGTAAAGAGTGGGGTTATTTCATTCGCAAAGGGTCGAGCACGGTGCGCGCCAAGGGCGCAGATGAGTCGGAATTGCTCTCGCTGGCGGCGACCGTGCCGTTCGATGACCGCATCAACCAGCGGGCGAACTTGGGCGATTTGTCCCGCGAACTTATCGTGGCCTTCCTGAAGGAGGTCGAAAGTCCGCTGGCCGGTCCGGCAAAGACGTTGCCCATGGCCGACTTGGGCCGCCAGATGAATATCGTGGATGGCCCGAAGGAAGCGCTTTTTCCAAAGAATGTGGGTCTGCTTTTCTTCAACCCCGAACCGTATCGTTTCTTCCCGGCCACGCAAATTGACGTGGTCTGGTTTCCGGAAGGCGCGGGCGGCGATAAATTCACGGAAAAGATTTTTCGCGGGCCGTTAGGACGTATGACTCGGGAGGCGTTGGACTATATCCGCCGCAACTACATCAGTGAGACGGTCATCAAGCACCCGGATCGGGCTGAAGCAACGCGCATCGAAAACTTTCCATACGCCGCCATTGAAGAGGCCGTGGCCAATGCCGTCTATCATCGCAGTTACGAGGAGCGTGAGCCGATAGAGGTGCGCATCTCCAGGAATGAACTCGTGGTCCTCAGTTATCCGGGGCCGGATCGGTCCGTGCGGTTGGAGCAATTGCGCGCCGGCCGGGCCTTGCCGCGCCGGTATCGAAATCGCCGAATCGGCGAGTTTCTTAAAGAACTGGACATGACGGAAGGCCGGGCCACCGGGATCCCGAAGATTTTGCAGGTTATGGAGCAGAACGGATCGCCGGCGCCGGAATTTGACTTTGACGAAGATCGCACGTTCTTCATGTGCCGTTTGCCGGTGCATCCCCAGGCAAAAATTCCAGAACGCTTGGCAGGGAAGGGAAAACGGGCTAGGTTAGAGTCAGCAGGTCAAGTCACGGAACAAGTCGCAGGACAAGTCACTGTGCGGCCAGAGTCACGGCCAGAGTCACGGCCAGAGTCGCTTGAGATACGAGTGCTGACGTTACTGGTAGATGTGCCGTTGTCGAAGGCGGAATTGACCACACGCCTGGGGCACAAGAAAATTTCTGGCCAGCTCAACAAGATCATCCGCCGACTCCTGGCTGAGCAGAATGTCGAATATACCATACTCGACAAACCCAACAGCCGCCTCCAAAAGTACCGCCTGACACCAAAAGGCCAGGTTGCACTCGTGAAGTAACGCCGCCCCAAGCGCCATGCCCCATGCGCTCCACCCCGCACTCGCCGTTCAACATTCATTATGCATCATTCTGCATTCTGCCTCCGCCCGCCCAACCGCCCTTGGCGCACGATCCATGGCGACATCGGAAAGGATTTTTCGGCGCATGGCGAGGCATTCACAAATGGGAATTGACTTGAAAATAACAACCCCGTGGAGCATGGTAGAGCCATGAATACGATATTGGACATGGGTAGGCTGACGCGAACCGAGAAGCTCCGGGCGATGGAGGAACTCTGGCAGGACCTAAGCAAGGCTGATGACGAATACCCGTCACCCGAGTGGCACGGAGAGGTGTTGCGAGAACGGGAGGCGGCTCTCAATACCGGCGCGGATGAGTTCGTGCCGTGGGAGGACGCAAAGAAGACTCTTCGGGATAGAACAAAGTGAGAATTGTTACGCAGTTTACTACGAGATTGTGGCGGATCAGATTCGAGTACGGGCCGTTCTCGACTGTCGGCGTGATCCAAGGCGGATTCGGTCTCGACTGCGAGAATGACCATCCCCGACAAACCCAACAGCCGCCTCCAAAAGTACCGCCTGACGCCAAAAGGCCAGGCCGCACTCGCGAACTAATGCCGACCTCTGACATCTAGCCGACCTGTACCCGCCGCGGTAACGCGGTGGCTCTTCGCCGACCACCGACCTCTGACTTCCCGCCCGCCGCTTGCCATTTATCATTCATCGTTCTGCCTTCAGCATTCCCGCTTCCCGCCTTCCGCCCGCCTTCCTTTCGTCCATTCTGCCAAAACGCCACCGCGATGACGCGGGGGGTCTTCAATTCCTCCCACCAGGACGGCATCGCAGAGGCCGCTGTGCCCACTTGACATCCCCCGGCAATCAGAGCAGCATCCACCCATGCCGAAAACAGGTTTATGTACATCCCTGATGATCGCATTGTCGGCTACCCAACAAGTTGCTAAACAACCATGATAAGGAGGCAGAATATGAGCAAACCACAATCCAGACCCGGCAGCAGGAGCGCCAAGTCCGGGCAATTCGTCACGAAGGGCTTCGCCAAGTCGCATCCGAGTACGACTGTAAATGAGCGAATCCCACTACCTAAGAAAGCCAAATAAAACGCTTTCAAAATGCCTTGGAGCGTATTCTCAACCCGCCCGGACGTAATTTGAGAAACGTTCAAGACTGGTGTTGAAATGAGAAAAAGTGCTGTCGCGTTCGTTGGGTTCCTGCTCCTTCTCGGAGTCGCCCGCGCTCAGGAACAACCCGCAATCACCGCCTGGGGCAATGGGGTGCTGACTTGGTCCAACTCGGTGGCAACCGGTTATCATTCCGTCGAGTGGTCTGGCTCCCTCACAGGCAAGTGGTACAACACATGGCAGTATCTTAAGGACATTCCGGCGCTGCCTGGTGAAACACAACGTGTAGTGCCTATGTTTTACCGGGTCGTGTGGAGCAGCATTGCGAGTACGTCGCCCGCTTCCGGCACAATACCCGATGTTTCCGGTTTTTCGCCAACTCCGGGCAACAATCGGATCGGACTTACGTGGACGACTCCGTCCGCCACCAATGTTGTGGGGGTCCGAATCGTCAAGTCAGCAGACTGGTTCCCAGTGGACCCGACCGACGGGACAACCCTCTTCGATGGGAAGGGGAACGCGGTACTGGACGTACAGGTCGAAAACGGCAGCCTATATTTCTACACCGCCTTCACGTATGACGCTCAGAACAACTTCTCACTCGGCGTCTACGCGTATGCTGAACCAGCCGACACTACACCACCAGCAAATGTCTCAGGGTTCACGGCGACGCGGGGAGACCATCAAGTCTTTCTACGATGGCAAAACCCTGCCGACAACGACTTTGCCGGGGTCAAGGTTGTACGTTCAACGGCCGGTCCACCAACTGGCCCGAACAATGGCACACAGGTCTACGTGGGTTTGGGCACAAACACTACGGACAACGGACTCACCAATGGAACGATCTATTACTACAAGGGCTACAGTTTTGACTTCACGCCCAACTACTCCATTGGCAGTGCCGCCGGCGCAACTCCGATCAACATCCTACCTCCCGACAACATCGCGAATCTGACGGTCTTTGCCGGCGACACGTATATCGTACTCACCTGGATCAATCCAACCGGCGGTGATTTCCTGGGTGTCCGTGCCCAATGCAAGATCGGAAGCCAACCGACCTCTATTTCAGACGGCCTCACGGTATATGACGGACCAGGACGCAGTTTCACGAATTTGAATTTGGTCAATGGATCAAACTATTTCTACCGCGTATTCAGTTACGATGAAGTCCCGAACTACTCCGCCGGGGTAATCACGAATGCGACGCCGGCAGACGTAACTCCGCCATCGAACGTGACCGGGTTCAACGTGACACCGGTGCCGGGGAACATCGCTCTCAGTTGGACGAATCCACCGGACGCCGACTTTGCCGGGGTGCGTATCAAACGCAAGACTTCCGGGTATCCGACGAACTTCGCCGACGGTTTTACCGTTTATCAGGGCGCGGGGACCAGTGCCGCGGACACGCCGCTCGCCGACCCGATGACAACCAACTTCTACCGCATCTACGCATTCGATGAAGTTCCAAACCACTCCGCCGCTGCCTCCGGAATGCTCGCCCCGCCCCCGACCGTGAGCGTCTTTAGCGCGGTTGCGGGAGACCAACAGGTCACTTTGACATGGGTGAAACCAGTCGGCGGAACCTTCGCAGGCGTCCGCATTCAACAGAAACCGGGGAACGCCCCCACGAACGCCCAGGACGGAGTGACGATTTACCAGGGCAACGGTACCACTTACACGAACATCGCGTTGACAAACCTGACGTCCTACTTTTTCGCGGCGTTCAGTTACGATGCGACGCCGAACTATTCCATCGGCGTTGTCACGAACTCGACGCCGGCAGACGTGACTTCACCGGCAAGTGTGACAGGGTTCAATGTGACCCCGATAACGGGCAATATCTCGCTCGCTTGGACGAATCCGCTTGACGCCGATTTCGCCGGGGTACGCATCCAACGGAAAACTTCAGGTTACCCAACCAACTTCGCCGACGGCATCACGATTTACCAAGGCGCAGGGACCAGTGCCGCGGACACGCCACTCGCCGACGCGATGACAACCAACTTCTACCGCATCTACGCCTTTGACGAAGTACCGAACTACTCCGGCGCGCTTTCAGTCCTTCTTGCACCACCTGCAACCGTGAGTCTCTTAAATGCGGTTGCGGGTGACCAACAAGTCGCGTTGACATGGGTGAAACCAGTCGGCGGAACTTTCGCAGGCGTCCGCATTCAGCAAAAACCAGGGAGTGTCCCGACGAACGCCCAAGACGGGGTGACAGTCTACCAAGGGAACAGCACGGTGTTCACGAACATCGGACTGAATAACCTGACGACCTACTTCTTCGCGGTTTTCAGTTACGATACGACACCGAACTATTCCACCGCCATTATCACGAACGCGACGCCGGCAGATGTAACGGCCCCGTCGACCGTGACTGCCTTCACAGTGTCCGCTGTATCAGGCGGCATCGGACTGAGTTGGGTCAATCCGCCGGACAACGATTTCGCTGGAGTGCGTATCCAGTGCAAGACCGCCGGATACCCGACCAATCAGAGTGATGGGGCAACAGTTTTCTCTGGTCCCGGAACGAATTTTGTGGACAACCCTCTGACCGACGGCATTGACACCAATTTCTACCGTGCCTTCGCGTTTGATGAGGTTCCTAATTATTCTGGCGCGGCATCCGGTCTTTTGCCACGACCGCGCCCGGTGACGGGTTTCCGTGCCGTAAACGGGGATCAACAAGTCACTCTTAGTTGGACCAACCCTTTGGCGGGTAGTTACACGGGTGTACGCCTCCAACGCGCGATCGCTGTCCCACCGAGCAATGCTTTGGATGGGGTGACAGTCTACCAGGGACCAGGCACCAGTTTCACGAACACCGGTCTGGCAAATCTGACCGACTACCGTTACGCGGCCTTCAGTTTCGATGCCACGCCGAACTATTCCGCCGGTGTCGTCACCAACGCCATGCCTGCCGACACAAATGCACCCAGCAATGTCACCCAACTTGTCGCCTCATCGTCAAATGGGACCGTTGTTTTGTCATGGGTCAATCCCGGTGATGTTGATCTCGCCGGCGTCAGACTCCAACGTCGAATCGGTCAAGTTCCGACCAACTTTACTGATGGTGTCACCGTTTTCGATGGACTTGACACAACATTTACGGAAACTGGACTGCTGAACGGGACGAGTTACTGTTACCGCGTGTTTGCCTATGACGAAGTGCCGAATTACGCAACGGGCGTATCAACTACGACCACACCATTGCGCGTTTTGTTTCTTGAGGACTTCGAGAATGCTGGGGGGTGGACAGACCACACAAATAGTATTCTGTGGTCGCAGGTCGCGAACAGCGGACAATGGGTTTCGACTAACACCTATGCTGCAAGTGGTAATGGATTCTATGCCTATTCTGATGCTACCTACGCGCATTCTGGTCTCCGTGCGTTACTCAGTTATGGTAGTACTTATAACGCTTGCCTAATACTCCCCGTCACAGACAATCCTGTCGAGGTTCGCGTCTGGGCACGCACAGTTGGATTCTCGGCATCTGCCAATTTGAACCTTGGGTACTACGACGGTTTCACATGGTACGACAATTTTGCTGTGACCGTGAATAGCGCCACCTATAGTCAGTTTGTGTTCCGACCACTCTTGTCTGGACACCAAGCCCAGAAACTGCGACTCACAACCTACAGCAATCAACTCTACATCGATGACGTCGAGATCAGGGTTGCACCGTGAAACCCACAACGACAAGCATTCTGATCCTCTTCAGGATGAAACTATCGAAAATTCGGTCTGTTCGGGTAGTTTCCAATCTGCGAACGGATTAGCAACACTGGGCGGAGAACGTTAGCTGTGATACGAAAGAAGCAAGAAAGATGAGCGACAAAGCGGGTGAGGATTGTTTCACGGATAACCTCCGGGTAATTGGGCCGTTGACTCCGGTGAACGTGAAGGAGTACAACCTGTACAAGGGATTACTACTCCTGGCGAAGTCAGTATCGAACCTGGAATCTGAACTTCACAAGTGCAGCCAGGAAATGGAATCCCTGACGCAAGAAGTGAGAAGGTTGGAATCCCGTTGATTAAATGTTTGCATAGTATGTGATCCAAAAATGGTCAATTCGGGTCAGGACATACACCATAACGGCACATTCGCGACACCCCAGGCGCGCATACAGATGTTGTGGTCATAAAGTATGACAAACACAGTCACAAACGCGCTTGCGCAAACGGCAACTGAACCGGCGACTGGTTTCCTAGCCAAATACACCGGCGAAATCATCGTTAGCGTGGTGACGGCAGCGTTACTCGGGGCCGGTGCTCTCGTCTGGCAACTCTTCATTCACCCTCGCATTCTGGAGTGGCAGAAGCGCAAGGCGGCAGACGCCAAACGGACAGAGATCGTCGGTTCTCTCAACGGTATGACGTTCACCTACGGTTCACGTATCGACTTTAAAGACAGAAACTACATCGGCGTGACACTGCCAAACACGACATCCAAACCTCTCGTCATCCGGGAGGTCGCATTTCGACCTCCCGGCGGTGGTCGCCTCATCCTGTGGCACGACCCAAACGACAAGATTGACAGACAGACCACTCAGAAGACTCGTACCGGTATCGAGATCACTCCACAGTCCAAGGCCACATGGTACTACATGAGTCTCGACATGCGTGGGGAACCCATGATCGCGAGGCAATGCAGTGTACTTTTTGAGTACCAAACCGATACAGGCGAGACGTTCACGCACGAGATGTACTCCACCGCAAAACGGGAAAAGGAAGTGGCAGATTACTTCCAGTGGATATGGAACGACATGACCAAGAGACTTGATGAGAAAGAAGGCAAGAAGCCCCAACCAAAGAATTGACCCACATTTCCAATTGTCCGCGAACGTCTATTGAAGAACGGTCATTCTGAACAACCAACCCCGTCCCGTCGCGCGATTCCCGCACTCACGCCAGCGGGCCAGTTTCCTTTCAGCGCCATTCGGGTCAGGGCGCGACATTCAACATAGCGAAAATCCGCAACTCCGGGGGCATTGTGATCGGCACTCAAAATTGCGCTTAGCGCACCAGGCTCCAGCGACCACCACATCCGCCCCACTTCTGATACATCCGCTTTTCTGTCCGTTATTGCACTATCGCCGGTTGGTCTGAAAATGGCCCTTGCCAATATATCAGGACTGATATACTATGACGCCGACGACCAAACCAAGAAAGCCGCTTGCATGGTGTGCATGGCGAGATCAAGACGCCGCCGTTTTCAGCGGTCGCCAGGACGGAAGCTGGATGCCATGAATGTTGAAAAAAGAAAACGACTTGAGGCGGCAGGCTGGCGGTTCGGGAACGCGGCCGATTTTCTGGGGATGACCCCACAGGAAGAAGCCTATGTCGAATTGAAACTGCACCTTGCCGACGCTTTGGAGGCCAAACGCAAGGCCAATGGCTTGACGCAAAAGGGACTTGCGGCACGCCTGCAATCGAGTCAATCCCGCGTGGCCATGATGGAAAAGGGCGATCCTTCCGTCTCGATTGACCTGCTGGTCCGCGGGCTGTTCGCTCTGGGCATGCGGCGGCGGGAACTGGCAAAGGCCATTTGATTCGCTTTTCCTCCCTCCGCGCCATCATCCGAGTCATCGGTGAAATCCGTGGTCGGTCGTTTCATTTCGCGTATTTCGCACCTTTCGTAGTCAACTCATCCTCTTGCCAACGCCGGTGTGAAAATGTAGTTTTCCTGGCGGTTTGAAAATGCGCGGCGAAAAGGTGGCTCCGGGATGGGACCGGAGCCATGGAAGATTCAGGGTTCTACAACGCGATCCTTCATGCGATAACTGGGGCCTTCGATGACGACGGTTTCGGCATGATGCAGGATGCG
>CAIYGI010000047.1 GCA_903925685.1 uncultured bacterium | reverse complement strand
CTGCCCCGTAACCGATCCGTGATCGGGAAACATCCCGTTCAGATCGAAGATCGCGCCCGGTCGGCAACTTTGTAGTGCCGCGAAAATTTGGGCGTTGATTTTCAATGATTTATGACGCAAAGCGCGAAACTTGGGCTAAGCCTTGCACTGGGTGGGGGACGTCTGGCTTATGCCGGAGCCGCCAAAGGCGGCTCGATGCTTTTGCTTCGTCAAGGAGCGACAGAGGCGAATGCCGTCAAGGCTATCGCATACCGCAATACGCTGAAAGACGTTTTCAACCTTGGCCTCTCAAATAAAGACAAGGTGATGACGATGGCAAAGGCATGGGACAAGTACCATGACTATGCCCAAATCATTAAGGCGGCGGGCCGTACCAACAAAGGCTGGAATCTTCTTGGTGCCTATCTCTTTTCGGCAGGCATGACCGATCTGCTCGACGATCCCTCTGGCCAAACGGCCGCCGATCAGTGCAAGTAGAATTTCCAAAGGAGAAAGAACATGTTTTTAACGCCGATAACTCGGGAGGATGGATCGCCGTACGCCTTTGAAGTGCGTAACGGTTACGTCTCTTTCCATGGACTGACCCGATGTATCTCGCAAATATCAGGAGTTCACTTCACAGAACAGCGCACATCATTTTTCGGCGAAAACACTCACGCCAATTTCGTATTCAAGGGGCACGAGTTCACGATTGATATTCCTTTCTCGGACTTCTGGGTTGGACCCAAGGACGCACAACAAACCTACCCCGAGATACAAGAAATACAAAAATACGTAGAACATCACGCCATATCTACAGTGAGGCGAAAAGTCTGGGATATACTGTCGCTGGATTTAATGAGTGCCTTTACACTCCGGGGTTGATAATGACTACTGAACATGGGGGCTTGATGTCAGTTGCTCGGTCGGCGGCGCGGGCGGGATCGGCGGTTTGGTAGGCATTCGCCATGGAGGCACGAACCATCAGGTGCGTACTGACGGCAAGGGAAACGTAACCGAGGTTCGCACGAGTGCCGGAACAGCCGTCGCGGCCTACACCTACGCCCCGTTCGGCGGGTTGCTCACGAGTTCCGGGACTTACGCCCAGCCGTTCCAGTTCCAGACCAAGATGTGGCACGCACCTATTGCGCCGGTGATCCGATCGGTTTTTGCGATCCCTTTGGCTTTGACCGGTTCGACAACACGGCGAATTTTTTCGCTGGGGTTGGAGGCGTATTATCGTTCGGGATCACGAAAATGATCCGCAATTATTTCCCCGACTTCTACCAGCAGGATTACTGTTCTGGTTTCTACAGGGGCGGGGAATGGTCGGGCACCGGGTTGGGTTTCGCCATGGGCGGCGCTGGTTTCTGGCGTGTTGGCGGCCGGCTGGTTTCTGGCCGTGGGCCATGCGCTGCGCGGCACCCCATCGCCGGCGGTGGTCGGACGCGGCATCGGCGCCTGGATTCGCGGCCTGCTGCTGCTCCTGCTGCCCGCCGCCGAACGACTGGGGAGGTCGTTTGCGGGAAGTTGAACCGCAAAAGAACGCAAGGAACGCAAAGGGTCAACAGCGGCAAGGACATTCTTTGCGTACTGTGCGTTCTCTTGTGGTGAATAACCTACTGCTTGCTTTCGACACGGATTGTGACGTAAAGGGCGGTCCGATTGGACGGCTACATTTTTCTACTGTCGTAGGCCCAGTGCAGCAGCGCCTGCCTTTGAGTGCGCCGGCAATTCAGGTCGCCTTTTTGACAGTGTTTGCGAAGCTGGGCGATATGCCTTTGCATGGCCTTCCAGCGCTTGATCTGCTTCGCGTCGCGCGCGGAGCGCCGCCCCAGGTAATAGCGGCAGTACCATTGAAACCAGCCCCTGGGATCGTCCGGATAGATCCAGCCTTTCATGATCCAATACGATAGCGGTTTCGAGGCCGCGACCTGGAAACAGTTCAAGCCGGGATCGGCTTGCGCCGGCGCCAATCGGGCTTTCGCGAACCACGTCTTGGGAAATTCCGCGCGGCAGTCCGTCATGTACCTGCCGCCGAAGACCCCCAGTTCGAGCATCTGCTTCGGCGTCAGCTCCGGCTTGAACTCGGGATCAAAGTCCCTGCCGGCAGGCGCCGTCAGCAGGTAGCGATAGCACCTCTGCATCCGGTCGTTCACGATGACTGTTTTTGGTTTCATCCCTTTTCCGCGGCCACGCGCGAGAGGGCGCTTTTCAGTACCGCGGCGATCAGTGTCTCGTAGGTCATGCCTTCCTGGCGGGCGATCATGGGCAGGTCGGAGTGGCCGGGGTTGAGGCCCGGCAGCGGGTTGACTTCGATGAAGGCCGGGCGGCCGTCGCGGTCGAGCCGCACGTCCACGCGGCCGAGGTCGCGAACCTCCAGCGCGCGGTAAGATTCCAGCGCCAGCTTTTCGACGGCGTCGATGACCGGGGTGCGGGCCGGACGGCTGTAGCGGCAGAATTCCGTGCAGCGTTCCTTGATCTCGAAGGAGTAGATGGTGGTGCCGGCGTGGGGCAAAATCTCGACCTCCAGCGTGCCGAGTACGCGCGCCTCCTGGCCCGTGCCCAGCACGGCCACGGTGAATTCGCGGCCGGGCAGAAACTCCTCGACCAATACCGGCTGGTTGTGCGCTCCGAGCAGCGCCAGGCAAACGCTTCGCAGTTGATCTGCGTTTTCGATCCGCGAATTCTTGTCTATGCCCTTGCCGGTACCCTCGGCGATGGGCTTCGCAAAGAGCGGATAGGGCAGCGCGACGCGGGCGATGTCGGCCGGCTCGCGGACGACGTGGAAGGCCGGGGTGGCGAGTCCGTAACTGTGGACCAGGCGCTTGGCGATGGCCTTGTCGAGCGTGACGGCGCAGACCAGCGGATCGGAGAGCGCGCAGGGCACGCCGTAGGCTTCCAGCAGGGCCGGCACCTGGGTCTCGCGATTGCGTCCCCCCATGCCCTCGGCGATGTTGAAAACCAGGTCCCAGCGATCGCCGGCGACGAGACGCTGCGCCAGGGCGCGCACGTTGCCGATGCGCTGCGTCCTGCAGCCCGCGGCGCGGATGGCGGCCTCCAGCGCGTCGATCGTGACGTCCTCGTCGAACTCCGCGACGGTTTCCTCGGCAAAGCCGAGGGCCAGGTAATCGCTGCGCAGGTCGTAGGTCAGCCCGACCAGGGGCGGGTTCAAGCCCATAGGAAGGTTTGCTGTCCGTTGTTGGACGCGGCAGCGGACTTGCGCGCGGCGGGACGGCGTTGCAGCCGGCGGTTGCCCGCCGGGAGAATGGCCGACTGGTGGCCGGTGGCAAGTTCCCACACGCCGGGCGAACGGCTGGCCGCGGGCGGGGGTTCCGGACGCGACGCGCTCACCATTGGTTCGGGATAGTTGATCAGCATGCCCTCGAAGTTCCGCAGCACGGTGTGGGTGGGACTGACGGAGACGATGTAATTCGGCAGCAGCGGCAGTTTGCCGCCGCCGTGCGGGGCGTCCACGACGTAGGTCGGGATGGCCAGTCCGCTCAGGCGTCCGCGCAGATATTCCATGATCTCGATGCCACGGCTGATCGGCGTGCGAAAATGTTCCACCCCCCGCACCAGATCGCACTGGAACAGGTAGTAGGGCCGGACGCGTTCGCGGACGAGCCTGCGGCAGAGCGTCTCCATGACGCGCGGATCGTCGTTGATCCCGCGCAGCAGCACGCTCTGGTTGCCCAGCGGAATGCCGGCATTGGCCAGTTTAGCCAGCGCCGCGCGGGACTCCGGCGTGAGTTCCTGCGGATGGTTGAAGTGGGTGTTGATCCAGACCGGATGGTACTTGGCCAGCATCCTGACCAGTTCGTCCGTGATGCGTTGCGGCAGAACCACCGGCGTACGGGTGCCGATGCGGATGATTTCGACGCTCGGCACGGCGCGCACGGCCTGCACGATGCGCTCCAGGAGCGAGGTGGACATCGTGAGCGGGTCGCCGCCGGAAAGAATCACGTCGGTGATTTCCGGATGGGCCTTGAGGTATTCCGTCGCCCGCCGCAACTGCTCGACCGAGATCGTGCATTCCCGTGTGCCGGCCACGCGTTTACGCGTGCAATGGCGGCAGTACATGGAGCACATGGTGGTGGTCATCAGCAGTGCGCGGTCGCGGTAACGGTGGATCAGCCCCGAGACTGGCATGTCCTGCTCCTCCTCCAGCGGATCGGCATGCAGGAATGTCGGATCGAGCAACTCGCGCGATTGCGGCACCGCCTGGGAGAAAATCGGATCGCTATAATCCGGCTTCTGGATGGCGGAGAGGTAGTAAGGCGTGATCGCCAGCGGGTATCGCGCGGCCACTTCGGCGATCTTGGTGTTCCGCTGCAGCGCCGGGAAAGCCTGTACGAGCTGTTCGAAGGTGCGGATGCGATGTCGAATCTGCCAGCGCCAATCCTGCCACTGCGGATCCTGTCGCAGGGTGTTCAGATCGGCGATAGGTCGCGTCGTGGCCAGCGTTTCGGCTGCCGGCAGTGTACCTCCAGGCTCCGCATCGTCGGAGCCGTTGCTAGGCGGGGGTTCGTCGCTGGTCGTGCTGACCGGCGCGGGTGAGCGGTTCGTGTCCATGAATCAGTGCTCGCTTTCGTTCCTGCGCCAATTAGACGGGCGCCCGTTGGTCCCAAGACCTGGGAACATGGAAACGCCGGCGGGACCTGGCCGGTATTCCGTCCAACAAGAGGAAAAAGAGGAAGGGAAGCGATAAGTCGCCCGACCGCCTTGAAGCGGCGGATTCATAGTCCATCGGTGGCTGGGAGCCGCCCAGCGCCAACCAATGCCGGATACTTTTGACAAACTCAACTCATTCATCGGTCTCGAACGCGGAACCCATTTCTCCAGCCCGCTCATGTCCGCGTAACGAAGACCATCCTTCCCTCGATCAATGCTGTTTCGCGCGGGATTTCTGGAGTGTGTGCTCTTTGAATTTGGAAGATAGTCAGATGCCATCGCTTCGTCAATAGCGATGAGCGACAATTGTAAAGTTTTTTTTGGCTGGAAAAATTTGGCGGACGTCCCTTTGTGGTTGTGATGCAAGCTGCCGCGGGGCGGCAGTGGAAAGGATTCGACAATCATGAAGGCTGACGCAGTGTTTGAAGTGGCGGCGGAAAATCGGGCGTTACGCGAGGCTCTGGAGGCCCGGGGGCTGTCAGTGGCGGATGTGATGGATCCGTTGCCGGATGCCGTGATCGAGCACCGGCGCCTGGAGGAGATCACCGAATGGGTGTTTGCCTGGGAGCGCCTGGGCGGCACCCGGCAAGCCATGACCGCCGCGGGATACAAGTACCCGCCGGTCGAACCGGATTTCGATTTGGACAACGACTGGCTGCTTTTCGAACGCTGGGTGCGGGGCCGACCGGTGCGGTGGAACTACATCCGCATCTTCGGCCCTCTGCCCGCCCCGGCGGCGCTCGATGAAGCCGCGCTGCCGGCGGAATTGGAGCGCGTCCGCCGCCGTTTGGCCGCGCGCGGGGTTTGTCTCGAATTGGCCCCGCGCCTGCCGCCGGCAACGCTCTACGCCTGGTTGCGCGATACGCTGCCCGGCATGCACTTCGAGTATCTGGCCTCCGGCACACGCCTGCATCTTGATGGCTGCACCGGCAATTGCGGGCAGTGCTTCCAGCGTCCCTGGTGCGATACGGCGGCGGCAGGGACGGAGGAATAAGTAAATCGGGAGGGTTAACTACGAAACACGCGAAAGGCGCGAAAACGGGAACGGAAATTGTTTGATGGCGGTCCGCCTACCAGCTGCCGGAGGCACCGCCGCCGCTGAAACCGCCGCCACCGCTGCTGGAGGAGCCGCTGGACCATCCGGAGTAGCCGCCGCCATAGGTCCGGCCATGGCGGCGCCTGTCGGAGAGCGTGCCGATCGCGAAAATAAACACGATCAACGCGAAGAAGCCCCAGATCGGATCGATGCTCAGCTTCCCTATGTGGATGGCGCCATCGCCGCCGTGTCCGGGAGGGATCGCGGGCGGCGACGGCAGGCCCGTGGGCGGCTTGCCCGTGACGAAGCCCTGTACCCGCCGCACCGCGTAGATCGTGCCGTCGCCGAAATTGCCGGCGCGGAAGTAGGGCTGCATGCCGCGGATGATGTCGCCTGCGCGCGCGTCGTTGATCGCGCCTTCCCAGCCGCGTCCGATCTCAAAACGAATCTCGCGGCTGTCGCGCACCACCAGCAGGAGCACTCCGTCATCACGGCCCTTGTGCCCGATCCGCCACTTCTCCGCCACCCGCATGCTGAAAGGTTCCAGCGCGTCTCCGTTCAGCGCCGGCATGGTCAACACGGCCAGTTGCCCGCCGGTGGCCTGCTCCAACTCCATGATGGCCTGTTCGACGCGCGCGCTGTCCGCGCCCGCGAACATCCCGGCACGATCCACCAAGCGCCCTGAGAGCGGCGGCACGGCCAGCTCGGCACGGGACTGCCCGCAGGTCAGCGCCAGCGCGACGATGGCAACGCGGACAACCGCGCTAACTTTTACTGATGGCATCCGGCAGTTCATTTAGATCGTTTCGTTGGTGCGGAAAGTGTTTACGCAGGGCCTCGCCCGCGGCCAGCACTCCGGCCTCGACGCCGGCCACCATGTCGCTGGCGGCAAAATAGGGCGTCATGGCAGCGACCGTGGAGCGCCAGAAGGCGGCGCCCACCTGCTCGTGAATGCCCGTGTCGCCGATGACGGCGAAGCGGCGGTCGCGCCAGGCGAGGAAGACCAGCACGCCGTTGCGCGCGGCGGTGCGGGTCATGCCCAGCCGTTCGAAGACGCGGGCCGCGTCGCGGCGGGGATCAGCTCCGCAACGGCGCTGCACATGCACGCGAATTTCGCCGGAGGCGGCCTGTTCGGCCTGGCGTATGGCAGCCTCGATCCGCTCGCAATCGGCGGCGGAGAAAGGCGTGCGTGCAAACAGGCGTGACGCCGTGGACACTAAAACTTCACCTTGGGAGGTTCAACCAGATTGCGGCCGGCCGGCGGCTGGAAATACTCGGCCGTCTTCAGGCCGAGCCCCGGCGCGAAGAGACTGCCCGGAAAGCCGCGGATGGAGGCGTTGAAATCCTTGACCGCTTCGTTGTAACGCGTGCGCGCCACGGCGATGCGGTTCTCCGTGCCGGCCAGTTCGTCCTGCAGGCGGGTGAAGTTCTCGCTGGCGCGCAGGGCGGGGTAGTTCTCGGCGATGGCCAGTACGCGCCCCAGCCAATCGTTCATGGCGGCGCTGGCCTCGGCCTTGGCCGCGGGGCCCTTGGCGTTCAATAGACGGCTGCGCGCTTCGGCAACCTGTTCGAAAATCTCCTTCTCATGCGCGGCATAGCCTTTTACCACCTCCACCAGATTGGGGATCAGATCCGTCCGGCGCAGCAGCTGGGTATCGATCTGGCTCCACTGTTCCTTGACGGTCTCTTCCTTGCGGATCAGCCCGTTGCGCACCGACACCAACAAGACGGTTACCAGGACCGCCACAATCACCAGCACGATGATATTTTTCACGTTGTGCTCCTTGTAAAGATGACGCGAATGATGCCCAATCCGGGCTGGAATCGCAAGCGCGAAAGGTTTATTAAAAAACCACTACGACTCAAGCGTCAAGCGTGTTAAAAGGTTCAAGAAACTTCCTCCGTGAATCCTGAACACCGAACACCGAACACCGAACACCCTATGACCCCACTCCTCCGTCGTCCCGTGGTCGGACTGGCGATTGCCTTTGTCATTGGCACGGGCTGGGGGCTGTGGCATCCGCCGCCGGTCGGACTGTTGCTCGCCGCCGCCGTGCTGCTGACGCTTTTCGGCGGCCTCGCCATGCGGCGTCAGGCGCCGTTTCCCGCTGCGCCGGGCACTGGCTTCGACACGGCGGGCAGCGTAGCTCTGCTGGCCGCCGTGGCGCTGGCAGGCTGGCTCAACGCCGGATTGCGCGGCCCCGATCCCGATCGTCCGCTGCCCGATCTGGCGCCTGGACAGGCAATGAACGTGGAATTGATCGGAGTGGTGGACGACACGCCCGTCTGCGTCAGCAACCGTTTTGGAAAATTGCAATGGTCTTTTCCCATTGCCATCGAAAGCTGGCGTCCGTCCGCTGGCCGCGCGCAAAACTGGCGCGCGAGCGGCGGGACAATCGCCGCCCGCCTGTCGGTGACTGACGCCACCATCCTCAGTTACAGTTACGGCGAGCGCCGCCACTGGTTCGGCAACCTGCGCGCCGTGCCGCCGCGCCTGGCCAACGGCGGCCAGACGCGTTTATACCTGACGATCTTTCCGCGGCATGAGGCAGCGCTTGCCGGCGGCGCAGGCAATCCGCTCGTGGCGGCCTGCCTGCGCGTCCGCGCCTACGCCCAGCGTGAACTGGCCCGCGGCATCGAGGACTTCCCCGAAACACGCGCGATCCTCGACTCGCTGCTGCTGGGTTATCGCAGCGTGATGCCCAACGACCTCTACCAGGAATTTGCCCGCACCGGCACGCTGCACATCTTCGCCATCTCCGGATCGCATGTCGTGGAACTTGCGGCGGTGCTGGTTTTCGCCCTCTCCGCGTTGCGTCTGCCTCGGCGCACCTGGGTGCTAAGTCTCGGGCCGGCGCTGGGTTTGTATGTGATCATGACGGGACTGCAGCCCAGCGCCGTGCGCGCCTGGGTCATGGCCAGTGTGTTTTGGCTGGCGCCGGTTGCGCGGCGTCGTCCCGACGCTTATGCCGCCACGGCGCTTTCCGCCGTGATCATTCTGGCGGCGGATCCGACCGACCTGGCCAACATCGGTTTCGTGCTCTCGTACGTTTGCGTGCTGGGGCTGGTGTACCTTTCCCCGATTTTCCTGGCGCCCCTGCGTGGTTGGTCCCGGTCCGATCCGTTGCGGCCGCCGCCTTCCAGCGGGTATCGCGCCTGGGGTCAAGCCGCGGCGCGCTGGCTGGCGCTGATCCTGGCCACCGACGCGGCGGCCTGGCTGGTTTCGGCGCCGCTCACGGCCTGGTACTTCGGGCTCTTTTCGCCGATCGCGCTGATCGGCAATCTGATCGTCGTGCCGCTTTCAGGCGTGATCATTCTCAACGGCTGCCTCTCGCTGTTCTTCGGCGCAATTCTGCCGCCGCTGGCCATCGTCTTTAATCACGCCAACCTGGCGCTTGTGACCGTGATGATCCAGTCCACCCACTGGCTGGAGAGCATTCCCGGCGGCTGGTGGAACGTGCCCCCACCGCCGCTGTGGGCCATGCTGGGTTACTATCTGCTGCTGCTGGCCATCGGCGCGCAAAGCGTAAGGCGTAAAACGGAAAGGCTTGATTTCGACTACCAGCATACTCCGTAGCGCCATATTGCCGAATGACGCCGGACGCATCATCCAACATTCGTTTTCCGGGCGCAGCCGGAAATTACAGGTTCTGCTCCAGGAAAGCCATCGCTTCGGTATATCGCCCGAGACTGGAATTGTAGACATAGGCGACGTGCGTAGTCATCGAACCAGGGGCTTGAGCGTTGAATGAAAGGTATGTGTCATAACTGATTATCCCTGGCGTCACACTTTCCTGCACCCCGGCCGAGTAATCATAAATGAAACCATAATAGGGACAACCTGTATAATAGGTGAAATAGCACCGCTGAGCATAACTCACGTAAGCGTTAGAAGCTTTTGCCGTCGCCAGTGAAGCAAGCAAAATCATTGCCGCCACAAATAGAACCGCGCTCTTTTTCATTCGTATACTCCTTATTGGGAACGCGCCGGAAATTACAGTCCCTGATGCAGGACAGCCAGCGCTTGCGTGTATCGGCCGACGTTGGTGTTGTAAATATAAGCGACGTGTATGGTTGTGCCGGGGCCAGGATTTTGAGCATTGAACGTGAGGTAGGTGTTATAGCCGATAAAACCTGGCGTCGCACTTTCCTGCAGCCCAGCCGAATAGTCATGAATGAATGCGTAATAGGAATTGCCCGAATAGGTGAAATAGCAGCGCTGACCATAATTCAGATGCGAAACGTTGGCTAACGGAGACAACGTCAGAGCGAAGACCGTGCCATTGTCGTTGCTCCCGCCTTGCTTCGTCATTCCGTAGAGCGTCGAGCCGGACAAGGTCAGCGAGCCATACGGGTTGGCTCCGTCGCCCGTTCCGCCGGTGAAGTTGTGCGAAATGGTGTAACCGGCGCCGCTGGTGTCGATCTGAAACAGCGTGCCGAATCCGCTGCTCCCGCCTCCTGACGTCAGCCCGTAGAGCGTGGAACCGGACAAGGTCAGCGAATCGTATGGGTAGGCCCCGTCGGCTGTTCCGCCGGTGAAGTTGTGCAGGACGGTGTATCCGTCGCCGTTGGCGCCGATCTTGAATAGCGCGCCGAAGCCGCTGCTCCCGCCTCCGGACGTCATCCCGTAGAGCGTGGAGCCGGACAGGGTCAGCGAGCCATACGGGTTGGCTCCGTCGCCCGATGATCCATGGAAGGTATGCAGAACCGCGTATCCGGTGCCATTGGTGTCGACTTGGAACACCGTGCCGTCGACCAGGTTCCCTGACTCCGTCATTCCGTAGAGTGTCGATCCGGACAAGGTCAGTGAACCGTGCGGCGAGCAGGAGGAGCCGGGCGGACCGATGCTGGGTTGAAGGAAGTTCAGGAGGTTGGTGTAACTTGTGCCGCTGGTGTATATCCCGAAAACCGTGCCGCCAAAATTGGGACCGCCAACTGACGCCGTGCCATAGAGCGTGGAGCCGGACAATGTCAGCGAGCCGCACGGCAGCAAGCCGTCGCCTCTGCTGAACATGAAAGAGTAGAGGTTGGCATACCCGGCGCCATTGGTGTCGAGCTGGAACAGCGTGCCGTAATTGCCGCTCCCGCCATACTGCGCGGCACCATAGAGCATGGAGCCGGACAACGTCAGAGAACCCAGCGGTCTGGCCCCGTCGCCGCTGTCGCTGCCGAAATTATGGAGTATGCTGAACCCGGCGCCGTTGGTGTTGATCTTGAAGACCACCCCGGTGTTACCGCTCCCGCCAAACTCCGTCATCCCGTAGATTGTGGAGCCGGATAACGTCAGCGATCCACGCGGGTTGGCTCCGTCGCCTGCTCCGCCGGCGAAGTTGTGGAGCACTGTATATTGAGCTTCAGCCGGCTGCATGCCGACGCACCAACCGAGCATCACGGCCAACAAACCGCCGCGCATCCAACTTTGCTTCGTCTGCATGACAAACCTCCGTATCTGCCGATGAACGTAATGCCCGCGCCTGGCGCCTTTTCAAAAGTCACTTGCGGAAAGCGCTGTCGCGCAGGTTCGAATTGTTTCGACTGGTCAGTTCTTATGCGCTTCGCATGCAATAAGCAAGTAAATTATACAGTAAATTATACATTCGTGGATTGCTGCTTCTGACCGTAGGCGGCGGACATTCGCCGGAAAACTTCAGAGCGGCCGATAAACTCGCCCTTTTCGGTGACAAAGCCGTGGTTTTTCTCGTCGCGTGTCCAGATGGCGAGCGTGTCGGCGGGCACCCGCTTGTTGACCAGCAAGGAGGCGTACAAGGTGATGTGGCTGGCGCCTGAACTGCCTTCGTACACCTTGTCTTCGATCTTGAAAGCTACCGCCCGCACTTTGTCATTGGTTGGTGAGACTGGAATTGGCGGGCGCGAGGCGGCGGTTTTTCCGCCTTTCAAAACCGTCTTTTTACACTTCATGGTAAAAAATTATCGGAAAGCGCGATCCTATGGTATGGGGTGTTTACCCCATGGTGCGGATGCGTACGCCCGCGTGAAACCGGTTTCCGCTGGGCAATCGCTTGGGAAATGTTTTTCACTTTGCGCGTGGTGTGCGGTATAATGGCGCCTGAAGGCTGGAGCAAGGCAATGCGAACACGTCGAAATCACGAACTGGCGGGCGAGGGGCGGGAGTGGCAGGAATTCGACCGCCAGGCACGACAGTGGCAATTGCGTCAGGATGCCGTCGAGTTGGCCCAGGAAACTGCGCGGGAGCGCGACTGGGAGTCCACCCTGTATTACGACGATGATCAGGACGATGCGCTGCCGCTGAATGAGCGCGATATACAGGTGTTCGGATCATCGGTGTTGCCTGACTCGGAGACGCCGTTCGGCTGGGCCACGCTTTTCAACTTGTTGATCGAGGCCGGCGTGTCGCTGCCGGTGCCGCAGGCGCTGGATGATGCGGAGATGGCGCGTACGATCGAGGCATTGATTCGCGGCCTGGAGACGCTGCGCGTATTCCTGCAAAACACCAATCACCTTGACGATTGCGCTTTGTACACGAAACTCTGGTCCGAGGTGCTGCGTGAGGAATGCCAGATTCTGAATCCCACTGACAGGACAACGCTGTGGCTTGATATGGTTGACGGCGACTCCGACGAGGAGATCGAGACTTATCTGAGCTGCTATGCGTCGCCGTCGGATCGGGCCGCCTGGGCGCGGGATTTTCCCGACGAATCCCTGCCGCCGCACGTCAAACCGCCGTACGACCGCGACCGGCATCTGCCCGGCGCCACGTCCGCGATCGACGATCCCCGCGTATGAGTTTCGTCTCTACTGAAATGAACGGCGATGATTCGGGAAGCGATCACGGTGGCCGAGCGCGTGCGGGCCAAACTTGCCGATCTGCCTGACAAGCCGGGCTGCTACCTGATGCGCGACGCGCGCGGCCGCATCGTCTACGTCGGCAAGGCCGTTTCCCTGCGCCGCCGGGTGCAGTCCTATTTCCGTCCGGCCACGCTGCGGCGCGGCGATCCCAAGTTGCGCGGACTGGTGCGCAGCGTCGCGGACCTGGAATGGATCGTGACCCGCTCCGAGGCCGAGGCGCTGCTGACCGAGGGGCAATTGATCAAGGATTACCGTCCGCGCTACAACATAGACTTCAAGGACGACAAGCGCTTTCTGTTGCTGCGGGTGGACCTGCGCGCGCCTTTTCCCCAGGCGCAGGCCGTGCGCTTGCGGCGCGACGACGGCGCCGTCTATTTCGGACCCTATCCCAACTCCGCCGCCGCCCGCGCCGCGCTGGAATTCACCTGTCGGCGCTACGGCTTGAAACGCTGCCGCCCGCGCAACCCCGGGCCGGCGGATCACCGCCACTGCCTGGACGACATCGTGCGCGATTGCGCGGCGCCCTGTATCGGCAAAATATCGCCGGAGGACTACCGCGCACGGGTGGATGAGGCCTGCGCCTTTCTGGATGGACGGAGGCCCGAGGTGCTGCGCGAGCTTGGCGACAGCATGCGGAGCGCCGCTGAACACCGTGAATTCGAGCGCGCCGCGGCGCTGCGCGATACACTCTTCGCACTGCGCGAAATTGTCGGCCGGCGCCATCGCATCGCGGCCGCGCCGACGCCGCGGGCCGCACAGGCCGCCGCCGCGCTGGCCGATTTGCAGCGCCACCTGGGCCTGGCAAGGCCGCCGCGTACGATCGAGTGCTACGACATCTCGAACATCTCCGGCACCCTCGCGGTGGCGAGCCAGGTTTGCGCCGTGGACGGACTGCCGCGCCGCGCGCGCTACCGGCATTACCGGATTCGGACGGTGACCGGCAGCGACGATCCCGCGATGATGGCGGAGGTCATCCGTCGCCGCTTCGCGCACACCGTGGCCGGCATCGAGACGCCCCCGGACATGGTGCTGGTGGATGGCGGACCAACGCAGCTCCAGGCGGCGGTGCGGGAACTTGCGGCGCTGGGCGTGACGGACGTGGCGCTGGCGGGGCTGGCCAAGCGCTTCGAGGAAATTTATGTGCCCGGCCGCGCCGAACCGCTGCGCCTTTCGCCCAACGACCCGGCCCTGCATGTGCTGCAGCGGGTGCGCGACGAGGCCCACCGCTTCGCCCTGCAATATCACCGGCGGCTGCGCGCGCGGCGCATCCAGGAGTCGCGCCTGGACGAAATCCCGGGCGTGGGCCCGCGCCGCAAGCAGGCGCTGCTGGCGCGCTTCGGTTCGCTGCAGCGGCTGTCGCGGGCGACGCAGGCGGAAATTGCCGCCGTGCCCGGCATCGGCGCCGCCGCCGCGCGGGCGGTCTTGGAAAACCTGTCCGATGTCGCGGAAGACAGTAAACAGTGAACAGGACCGCCTGAAGGCGGAACTACAAACGGTTTGAAATCGGAGGAAACGCGCTTGTAGTACCGGCTTCAGCCGGTCATTGGATGTTGTGCTAAATCTAGCGAATCTCAAGGATGGTTGAGACCGCTCTGCCGATGGCATCCAAATTGGCCAGCGACATGATCTCAAGTTTTGATTTTAGCCGGTGTTTTGACACGGCTCTAATCTCACACTTCCTGATCTCGGAGGAAAATGAGTTGGCACTTTTCTGGTATTTATCAGGCGAGTTCGTAGATCAAACGCGCGCCGGTTTCAGGGTGGTAAAAAGCGGCGTGGGTTAAATCTGCGAGGAGTGCGCTGATCG
>CAIYGI010000046.1 GCA_903925685.1 uncultured bacterium | reverse complement strand
GCACATCTCAATCACGAGGCTTGCTGTTTTATCGTCTCGTAGAGCAAGCCGTGCAGACCGCCCCATTGCCCTACCGACAGATCGTCGAAAGAAAACACAACCTGTAGGGGGCGTTTGCGTTACATGGATACCCCCTTTTGTCCATATACGACACCAATCCTTCGCTGCGCGAAATGGACAAACGGAAATATTGGATAACGAGACCAACTTTGGCTCAGGGTTGCCGTCCGCTCTGCAAGGATCGACTGCCGCCGCCTGTGATGGGATTCAACCAGCGAAGACTCTGGAACCGTACGAAATCGGCGGCCGCTGTGTGCAGTACAGCGTCATATTCGATGGCCAGATCCGCAATCTGGGCATCCGTCACGAGATTGCCGGCGGTACCGAGGGTCTCCAGCAAGGCGAGCAAGCAGGCTTGATGAGCGGTCGCCGTCAGAGTTCATCCAATAATTTGCGCAACCGGATCAAATCGCCGCGATCTTCCTCGCGATAGGTTTCCTTACTGCCTGCTTTCATCGTTCACCAAAGGCGGGGATTTTTCTGGCTGGCACGCCATGTTGCATAGTCATCCCATGTTCGCGCTTTGAAGACAAAGCCCCGCGGTTTCGGGTTCGGGTTGAGCTTTTCAAACTGGCGCATCAGCACGAGCGCCCTGCGGTGCGAGTCCACCGCATCGGAATGGCCGACCCGATTGCGTTTCCCGATCGTTTTCACTTTTTCGTTCATGGATTGTTACTCATTATGAAATGGGGTTAGAACGTTGTCGGTCAAAGTAGGCTCCCCAAAGTGCGCGCACATGACGGGACAGGTTGAGTTTCGGCAAGGCGGCCTCGACTTCACCGAGATCCAGCTCCCGGATTTCGGACATGGTCCCGTGCGTGAGAACCTGTTCCAGCAACCAGTTCCGCTCGCTCGGAACAGTCCCGTCCACCGATGCCCTTTCACGGCACGACCAGTAGATGTGTCTTGGCACGGTAACGGTGCTCATTTCAATCCAGCTCTCTCTGTGTCTGACGGACAAACATCGACAGCATAACGCACGGTTTACTGGAAAGCAATCTCGCCCCGCGACATCTCGAACCGCCGTGGCGCCGTTCACAGTCTGAATATCCAATATCCAACAAGGAATTTCCAATGATGAAGGAAAGACAAACTGGAACGGCTTGCAACGAAACCGCACTTGGACATTGGACATTCCGTGTTGGATATTGGATATTCGGTCCCCTTTGATTTGAGATGCTAATTCCTACGCGGCTGCGAAGATCAAAAGGATGATGGCGATTGTAGCCGCCGCGGTGACGCGGTGGCGAGGGTGTGACAAGCGACAGTTACGGAGACGGTTTGGGGCAGTGCCTGTCACGAACCTGTCGCCGCAACTGGTACGCGACAGGCACGCCACCGCGTTACCGCGGCGGCTACACGGTATCGCAAGGCAGCCACCTTGTACCGCTGAACACCAAACACTTTTTCGCCTTACCCGAGCATTTCGATCAGATGTCCCAATTTGGCCAGGGTTTCGGTCAACTCGGCGCGGCGGGTTTGCTGCTGTTCTAACACGGCGGGCGGGGCTTTGGCGACGAAGCCCTGGTTGGATAACTTGCCTTCCACGCGCTGTAACTCGCCACGGGCTTTTTCGAGCGCTCCGGATATGCGCGCTCGCTCGGCGGCGACATCTATCAGGCCCTCGATCGGCATGTAGATGGTACACATGGGCGTGACCACGCTGGGCAGCGCCTGGGCAGGAATGAAGCCGGGATCGATCGTCAACTGTTCGGCGCGCAGCAGCGTGCTCAATGAGGCTTTGTCGGCGCTCAATTGCGCGGCGATTTCCACGGTGGCGGGTTTGACGATGTAATTCAGCTTGCGAGCGGGGGCGATAGTGTAGTCGGCACGCAGCGTGCGGCCGCCGCGGATCAGTTCGTGCTTGCCCTCGACATAGGCCGCGATCTCCGCCGTCGCGCCCCAGGCTGACAGCGTGGCGGTGTCCGCCGGGACGGGCCAGGCGGAAAAGAGAATCGTGTCGTCATCCCCGCCGTAATCGAAAGCGTGCCAGAGTTCCTCGGTGAGGAAGGGCATGAAGGGATGCAGCAGACGCAGGCAGACGCCCATGGTGTACTGCATGACTTTCAAGACTTGGGCCTTACGGTCGGCATCCTCGCCATAAAGCACCTCCTTGGAGGTCTCGACGTACCAATCGCAGTAAGCGTGCCAGACGAACTCGTAGAGATCGTGGGCGGCGTCGTTGAAGCGGAAGCGCTCCAGGTTTTCGGTGCAGGCGGCCACGGTGGTCTGAAGCGTGGCGAGGATGTGGCGGTCGTCGGGCGAAAGGCGCGCGCCGTCGAAAACCGGGGCCAGCGCGTCGGGCGCCAGCGTCTTGGCATGCATCTGGAGAAAGCGCGCGGCGTTCCAGAGCTTGGTCGCGAAATTGCGGCCGAGTTCGAACTTTTCGGCGTTGATGTAGACATCCTGGCCGGTGGCCGTGAGCATCATCAGGCTGAAGCGCAGGGCGTCGGCGCTGTACTGGTCGATGATCGTGAGCGGATCGATCGAGTTGCCCAGGCTCTTGCTCATCTTGCGGCCCTGGTTGTCGCGCACCGTGCCGTGGATGTAGACCTCGCGGAAGGGGATGTCGCCCATGAACTCGCAGCCGGCCATGATCATGCGCGCGACCCAGAAGAAGATGATCTCCGAGGCCGTGACGAGGGTGTTGGTCGGATAATAGAACGACAGATCGGCATTGGTTTGGGGCCAGCCGAGGGTGCTGAACGGCCAGAGCCACGAGGAGAACCAGGTGTCGAGCACGTCGGGATCCTGGGTCAGCGCGGCATGGGTACACTTCGGACACTGCGCAGGGGTGGCGGTGGCGGCCCACTCGTGGCGGCAGGCGTCGCAGGTATAGACCGGGATGCGGTGCCCCCACCAGATCTGACGCGAGATGCACCAGTCGCGGATGTTTTCCATCCAGTCCATGTAGACCTTGTTCCAGCGGTCGGGAACGAAGCGGATGCGGCCCTCGCGTACGGCGGCGATGGCCGGTTGGGCCAGCGGTTGCATGCGCACGAACCATTGCGGCGAGAGGCGCGGTTCGACGACCGTATCGCAGCGGTAGCAGTGGCCGATGGAAAGCTGGTGCGGTTCGACTTTTTCGAGCAGTCCGGCCGCTTCCAGATCGGCCAGGATCTGCTTGCGGCAGGCGAAGCGGTCGAGTCCGGCGTAGGGCCCCGCGGCCTCGTTCATTACGCCGTCGCCATGCATGATGTTGATGGGCGTCATCTGGTGCCGCTGGGCGAGATCGAAGTCGTTGGGATCGTGGGCCGGCGTGACTTTGACCGCGCCGGTGCCGAACTTGGGATCCACGAAATCGTCGGCGACAACCGGAATGGCCCGCTTCAGGATCGGCAACAGCAGCGTGCGCCCGATCAGGGACTGGTAACGGAGATCGTCGGGATGCACGGCCACGGCGGTGTCGCCGAGCAGCGTTTCCGGACGCGTGGTGGCGACGGTCACGAAGGCCGGATCGCCCGGACGCGGATCGGCCACGGCATAGCGCAGGTGGTAGAGCGATCCCTGCGTAGGGGTATGCTCGCTCTCCTCGTCGGAAAGCGCGGTCTGGCAGCGGGGACACCAGTTGATGATGCGCTTGCCGCGATAGATCAGCCCCTTGTTGTAGAGCCGGACGAAGACCTCGGCCACGGCGCGGCTGAGCCCTTCGTCCATTGTAAAGCGTTCGCGTTCCCAATCGCAGGCGGAGCCGAGGCGCTTGAGTTGGCCGATGATGGTGGAGCCGTACTGTTCGCGCCACTGCCAGACGCGTTTGACGAATTCCTCGCGTCCGAGCTGCTGGCGGCTCGATCCTTGTTTTCGCAGGTCGCGTTCGACGACATTCTGCGTGGCGATGCCGGCGTGGTCGGTGCCGGGGATCCAGGCCACGTTGCGGCCCTGCATGCGGCGCCAGCGCACGAGCACGTCCTGGATCGTATTGTTGAGGGCGTGGCCCATGTGCAGGATGCCGGTGACGTTGGGCGGCGGGATCATGACGCAGTAGGGCGAACCGCCGCGGGCGGCGTCGCCGTGGTAGTGGCCGCATGCCAGCGCGCGGGCATACCACTTCTCTTCCACGGCCTTGGGATCGTAAGTCTTTTCAAGTTCCCGCATTTTCTTCCCGCTCTTTTCCCGGTTTTTGCCGTTGCAATATCAAGGTTGTTTAGGCTGTAGACTGTTAGGCTGTTAGGTAAGACAAGTTATTTCCGGTAGATGCCGAATTATTCCTAACAGCCTAATAGTCTAACAGTCTAACAGCCTATCAACCTGAATTCTTCCCCGCCGTCCGCTGTTCCTCGTCGCGGAAGAGTTTATATTCCACGCTGTCCACGAGCGCCTCCCAGGAGGCCTCGATGATGTTGTCCGACACGCCAACGGTGCCCCAGGTGGCCTGGCCGTCGCTGGATTCGATGATCACGCGCGTCTTGGCGGCGGTGGCTTCCTCGGGATCGAGAATGCGCACGTTGAAATCGGTCAGCGCCACCTTGGCGATTTCGGGATAAAAGCGCTTCAACGCCTTGCGTAGCGCGCGGTCGAGGGCGTTCACGGGTCCGTCGCCTTCGGCCACGGTGTGTTCGACCTCCTTGCCGACGCGCACCTTGATCGCGGCTTCCGAACGCGAGTGGGGGTCCGTGCCCTGCTTCTCCACGATCACGCGGAAGCCTTCGAGTTCGAAGAAGGATTTGTGGCGCTTGAGCACCTTCTGGATCAGCATGCGGAACGAGGCGTCGGCGGATTCAAAAGTATAGCCCTTGTGCTCCAATTCCTTCAACGCGTCGAGCAAGCCCCTCACTTCCGGGTCGCCCTTGTGCAGGTTGACGCCCATTTCGATGGCTTTGAGCAGGATGCTGCTGGCGCCGGAGGTTTCGGCGATCAAAATACGCCGCACATTGCCGACGCTTTCGGGCGGGACATGTTCGAAGGTGCGCGGATTCTTCTGCACGGCGTTGACGTGCATGCCGGCCTTGTGGGAGAAGGCGCTGTCGCCGACGTAGGGCGCATGGGAATCGTGGCGCAAGCCCACGAGATCGTCGGTAAAGCGGGAGAGGTCGCGCAACTGCGCCAGGTTGGCGCGCGGCACGGCCTGAATGCCCATCTTCAGCGCGAGCGCCGGAAGAATCGAGCAGAGGTTGGCATTGCCGGTGCGTTCGCCGTAGCCGTTGATCGTGCCCTGTACGTGCGTGGCGCCCGCGCGCATGGCTTCCAAGCTGTTGGCCACGGCCATGTCGGCGTCGTTATGGGTGTGGATGCCCAGGACGATCTTTGAGGGCAGGGCCTGGCGGACGGCGCCGGTGATTGCGAAAACCTCGTGCGGCAGCGACCCGCCGTTGGTGTCGCAAAGCACCACCGTGGTGGCGCCTGCCTGGGCGGCGGCGGCCAGCATCCTGAGGGCAAACTCCGGGCTGTCCTTGTAGCCGTCGAAAAAGTGCTCGGCGTCGAAGATGACCTCTTTGCCGTGTGACTTGAGGTGGCGCACGGTGTCGCCGATCATGGCCAGGTTTTCGGTTTCGGTGGTATGCAGCACATCGCGCACATGCAGCCGCCAGGTCTTGCCGAAAATGGTGGCCACGGGCGCGGCGGCATCGAGCAGATGGGCGAGCTGCGGATCGGCGGCCGCCGTGGTGTTGGCGCGGCGGGTGCTGCCAAAGGCCGCGATGCGGGCGTGGCGCAGCTTGTGGCGGCGGATTTCGCTGAAGAACTGCATGTCCTTTTCGTTCGAACCGGCGTAGCCGCCTTCGATGTAGTCGACCCCGAAGGCGTCCAGACGCAGCGCCAGTTTGAGCTTGGCGGCGTTGGAAAAGGTCACGCCTTCCCCCTGCGCGCCATCGCGCAGCGTGGTGTCGTAGATCTGGACTTTGGGCTTTGTGCTCATAAACCACCCGAATTGTTGGACTCAGGTCCCGTCATTCGCAACCGTTCGAGCGACAGAATAGGCCGGAGAACGGTAAAAAAGGAAGCCTAAAGATCGAACTAAACGCCCATGGTCAGGCGGCGGATCAAGGCCTTGAGCGGCGAAAGCAGGCGCAGGATGATCTCGCCCAGCGGCGAATAGTAGATGCGATAGGACCAGGCCTTCTTGAGCGAGTGGCGGCGGTAAACCAGGTAGCCGAAGTTGCGGAAAATGCGCAGGATTTCGGCGCGCGGGAACTTGGGCATGTTGAGGATCGTGTCCGTGCGCCCGATAAAGTCGTTGTCCTCGCGCGCGGCGTCCACAAAGCCCTCGCGGCGGCAGACCTCTGCCAGCTTGGTGCCCGGATAGGGCTCGAAAATGCCGACGATCACGCTGTCGGGATTGATGCGCGCATTCAACTCGATCGTTTCGCGGGCGATTTCGGGCGTTTCCAGCGGAAAGCCGACGATGTTGAACGACTTGGTCTTGATGCCGGCGCGGCGGCACGAGGCAAAGGCCTCGGCAATACGCTCGTTCGACTGCTTTCGGCCCAGTACCTCCGCGCGAAAATTTTCGCTGCCGTTCTCGATGCCGATGCTGATGCGGCGGCAGCCCGCGCGGTGCAGGCGCGCGCATAGGGCGTCGTTAAGGGTCTCAGGGCGCGCGTTGATGTCGAAGGTGTAGGAAAACTCGGCTTGGTAGCTGGCGCATAACTCTTCGACGAAGCTGCGTTTGGCCGTGAAGCAGTCGTCGTTGAAATAAAGATGTTTCACACGGTAACGCGTGGTCACGGCGCGGATTTCGGCCAGGCAGCTCCCGACGCTGCGGAAACGGACGTAGCTGCCGGTCTGCACCTTCCGCAGGGCATGGTTGCTGCAGAACGTGCAATCGTAAGGACACCCGCGCGAGAACATGAAGAGCGCCGTGTGGAAATCCGAGTCAATGATGGTCTGGTAGTCGAATAACTCGCGATCCGCGAAAGGCTGGTCATCGAGATCGGCATGAAACGGACGCGCGGGGTTGCGCACGATCTGACCGCCGGGCGTTCTGATCCAGAGGCCCGCGATGCTGTCAGGACTCTGCCCGGTCTGTAGCGCCGTAACCAGTTCGAGCAATGGCGCTTCGCCTTCTCCGACGCAGATGGCGTCCAGTTCGGGGTTTTCCGCCAGGCATTCCGGCACGAGCGTGGCATGCTGTCCACCCAGGATCGTGAATGGCGCGACAGGCGCCAAATCGGCAAGCAGGCGGCGCACGAAGCGGTACTGCGGCGAAACGGCGGAGAATGCCAGCACGTCGGGCCGGTAGGTCTTGATGTCGCGCTGCAGCGTCTGCGGGTCGTACTTGCCGAACATGTAGTGCAACATGGTTTCATGACCATGTGCTTTGAGCACCGCGCTCAGCATACCGACGCCGAACTGGTAGCTTTTGGCCCCGCCGCGAACGTTAATGTCGGTGTAAACAAAAAGGATTTTCATTTGCGGGTCATCCTAGCGCAGGCGCGGGTGGAAACGCCAGTTGTAACTAATCAGTGAACAGTAAACGGTGAACGGTAAACAGTGAACGGTATTCACGGACTGGGCCCGAAGATTCGCAACTCCGCGATCGACCAGTCGAGCACCGGATGCGCCCCGATGAGTTCGACGCGCACATAGCGCGCTGCACGCGCCGGGAAGCCCGCGGTCAGCAGTTCACCGCCAGAGTAGATATTCGGGTGCCCGGCCTGCCAGTAGATGCACCCCCCGATATCCTCGTTGCGCAGGACGGTTCGCCAGTTGCTGCTGTCATCCGACACTTTCACAACATAACCCCGCGGGAAGTCGGAGGCCCAGGAGCCCATGTGCATATCGATCTGACCCACTTCCTGAGTGCGGACAAGGTCAACCTGGAACCACATACCAGGCGTCTGAGGCTTGTGCGTTGCCCAGCGCGTCCGCGTTTTTCCGTCGAGCATGAGCGCGAGATCCTCTTGCCCGTGAGAAGACGCGAGCCGCCACTCTGTACGTGGAAGTTCCCGCATGGGGCGGGGCGGCCCGCTGGTTCCGGCGGCGATCGCGGTGGCCGGTGGGTGGAAGTCGTAGTAGACGGTGAAAACATCCACGGTTGCCTTGCTATAACTGCCGCCGTCGGCGCGCAGCATGGCGTCGAAATCGTGCGCGAATCGCAGCTTGGGGTGCTGAATGAAGGCCACATTGGTGGAGGCCGCGACCTCTGCGAGGAATTTGACAGGCTTGCCGGCGAAGCGCTCGTTGTAGGGTTCGGCGACGAGCAGGCGCTCCTGCGTTTCGTAGGTCAGCCGGTAGGACAGCCAGTAGTGGGCATAAGCGCGGCTGATGCCGTGGTTGGACAGGAACTGTTTCAACCCGCGTGTATCCGGGAGATCGAGGTCGGTGGCCATGACGTCTGGTTTTGCCCACTCGCGCGCCAGCAGCGCGTTGCCAAGAACTTGCGCCGACAGCAGTGTCGCCAGCATGATCCAGAATATTGGCGGACACCAGCGCCGGATCGCCGACAGCCCGCCCGCCAGCAGAATCGGCAGGACCGAGATCACGGGGAGCAGGTAGCGCGCGTTGTCCCAGCCAGAGCGCGTGCTGCGGCAGAAGACGAAGATCGCCGCCGCGCCGGCGGCGGTCAACAGGGGCACGGCCGTTGCGCCGCGCACGGAGAGGAGCGCCAGCCGCAGGTGCGCGCCCGTGTGGCGCAGCAGCACTATCGCCACCGCGACGGCCCAGATGGTCCCCGCGGCTATGGCGAGCGCGCCCGGAAGCCCCACGAAGTGGGGATTATCGGGATAGAGCATGACCCGTGTCCCGATCAAAAACGGCAGGGTGTCGTGGAACGTCGTCTTAAACAACGCCCAACTGGTGGACAGGCTCGTGGTCTGCCCAACGTCGTTAAAAGTCGCCATATGGGTGCGCAGGTTGTAGACGATCAGCGGCAGCGCGCCGATCGCGAAGGCCGCGGAAAAGAGCCAGAAGGAACGGCGCAGGAACCACAACTTGTCCGAGAGCAGCAGCCAAAGCACGCAGACGCCGATTATGCTCACGATCAGAATGTGCAGCCAGAAGGTGAAACCCAGCAGGAAGCCCAGTCCCGTGAAACGCCAGAGCGTCCAGCGGTCCGGCGGCCGGTAGACCAGATCGTGCGTCATGAGCAGCGCCAGGCTGCCGAGCGTCGTGACCGCCAGATAGTTGTCCGGCGCCACGATCACGCCGCACATGGTCAGATAGGGGACGGGTATGGCCAGCAGCACGACGCTGACAAGCGCGGTCGCGCGGTCGAAGACGCGGGCGGCCAGTCCGTAGGTCACGGCCACGAAGAGGAACGAAAGCAGGAGCGGGTAAAGGCGAATCGTGAGCGTCGTGGCGCCGAACATGGCGATCAGCCCCGCATCCAGGAAAGACTCCTGCGTGCCCATGTAGGTTTGTCCCCAGTACACCACCGGAAACTCGCCCTTCAGGATGTGCATGGCCATCAGTGAAGGCCAGGCCTCGTCCGAGGAGAGGGGGGTGTGCTGCAGCGCGAAGGCGAAGAATCCCAGCCGGAAGGCGGCGACAACCGCAAGCAGCAGCGTTATCCAGAACCAAAGCCAGCGCCGGTTCATGCGGCGCCCCGGGGTGCGCACTTCGAGGACTCCGCCCGCGCTTTGTTGGCGGAGGGATGGAAGAGCTGCCAGACCCGGAACTTGAATCCCTCGCGCAGGCAGGCCCAGAGGATGGCAAAACCGTCGCGGATGGCGCGAGATTTCATCCGGCCGCCGGCGCGACGGCTTTCGTGAGCGCGGACCTCGACGATCCGGCAGCCCGACCGGATCGCCTTGGCGACGAGTTCGATTTCGACGTCGAAGCCTTTGGCGCGCGGCGTGTAGCCGGTAACCAGTTCCTTGCGGAAGACCTTGAATCCGTTCAGCGTGTCCATCAAAGTCGTGCTGAAGAGCAACGACATCAGCATGGTGAAGAGCGCGTTGCCGAAGAGTCGGATCACGTCATGATCGTCGCTGCCGCCAAGCACGCGCGAGCCGATGACCATGCCGGCGCCGTTTTCGATCTCGACCAGGAAACGGTCCAGTTCGCGGGGATCGTGCGATCCATCGGAGTCGAAAATCGCCAGCACAGCCCCGCTGGCCTGGCCAAACCCGTAGTACAGCGCATTACCCTTGCCGCGGCGTTGGGGGCTGATTACGACCCGCGCGCCGTACGACTGAGCCACGGGGATGGTGGGATCCTGTTCGTCATCCACCACGACCACCGTTTCGAACGTATACTGCGTCAGACGCGCGATGGTTTCGCGGAGTTGTTCCAGAACGGGACCGATCGTCAGATCCTCGTTGCGAGCGGGGATCACCACGCTGACGCGCATTGGCGAATTAGTATTCATGTGGTGAGTAGTGAGTGGTGAGTAGTGAGTGGTGAGTAGTGAGTGGGGAGTGGTGAGTGGTGAGTGGGGAAGGGGGGGCGGCTTTTTCTCGGGGGCAGATGGTTTTCATTCACACTCCTTCAGACGAATCCTGCGTCGGGTCGCAACGACGCAAAGTTAATGGTTTTGGGAATTAATTGCAACCGATTGAGCGATGGACGCCGGGAGGCGGCGCGGTGCATACTGCGGTGGGAGCGAATTACCGTGATCGATCTGCATGTTCATTCCACATTTTCCGACGGCAGCGTAACGCCGGCGGCGCTGGCCGCCGAGGCTCAGCGTATCGGGCTTACGGCTGTCGCGTTGACCGATCACGACAGCCTGGACGGTGTGCCGCCGTTTCTCGATGCCTGTGCGGCGTGCGGGTTGCGTGGTATTGCGGGCGTCGAACTAAGCGTGGATGAGCCGAAAGGATGTCTCCACCTGCTCGGTTATTTTCTCGATCCGGGACACGCGGGTTTGTCGCGCGTTTTGACGCAGTTGAAAGAGTCGCGGGTGAAACGGAACGTTTTGATCCTGGATAAACTCAACGGCCTCGGCCTGACTTTGAACTGGGAGGAGGTGGCGGCGTGTGCCGGCGAGGATGTCGTGGGACGTCCGCATTTCGCACGGGCGCTGCAGGCGCGCGGTTATGTCCAGTCCAAGACGGAAGCCTTCGAACGCTATCTGGCCAAAGGCAGGCCGGCCTATTTTGACCGCTTCCGCCTGTCGCCTGAGGCCAGCATCGCCGTCATCCGCGCGGCCGGCGGAGTGGCCGTGTTGGCGCATCCTTCGACACTGGAACGCTCACGCGGGTCGCTACGCCGCGCGTTGATCGAATGGAAAGCCCTGGGGCTGGCGGGTATCGAGGCCTACTACTCCGAGTACGACGCAGGCAAGACTGGTCTATATCTTTCTCTGTGTCGTGATTTGGATCTCGCGCCCACAGGCGGTTCGGATTTTCATGGACTCGCCAACCCCGCCATTCATCTGGGCGTAGGTTTTGGAGAACTGCGGGTACCCGACGAGCTGCTGGCCGGCCTCGAAGTCAGGCGCGGATGATTCGGAGGTCGGAAGTCGGAGGACGGAGGTCAACAATCACGGATTTCACGTATGACACGGATGGAAAACGTTTTTTGTCATCGGTCTGGCAATCCGCAAGTCATTCGTTATAATGCGCCTTCAGATTCACGAGGTGAAAATGGCTGTTCCTCAAGAGATCCAACGGCTGCTTGAACGCTACAATCCGCAACGCGAAGCGTTCGAGTCCGGCCAGTACAAGGAGACGGAAATCCGGGTTGAGTTCATTGATCCGTTTTTCAAGGCGCTGGGCTGGGACGTGCATAACGAGCAAGGCTATGCCGAGGCTTACAAGGACGTGATTCACGAGCAAGCCTTGAAAATCGGCGGCGCAACGGAGGCCCCGGATTCCTGCTTCCGAATCGGCGGCGCCCGTAAGTTCTTCGTCGAATGCAAGAAGCCGTCCGTCAACATCAAAGACGCCCCACACCCGGCTTACCAACTCCGGCGTTATGGCTGGTCGGCAAAGTTGCCTGTGAGCATTTTGACTGACTTCAGTGAGTTCGCCGTTTATGACTGCCGCATCAAACCCTGCAAGAACGATTCGGCTGCGGTTGGCCGCGTCATGTATCTGACTTCCGGGCAATATGCCGAAAAATGGGACGAAATTGCCGCGGTCTTCTCCCGCGAGGCGGTGCTGAAAGGCTCGTTCGACAAGTTCGCCGAAGGCGCCAAAGGCAAGCGCGGGACAACCAGCGTGGACGATGCTTTCCTTGAGGAAATCGAACGCTGGCGGGATCTGCTTGCCCGGACCATCGCTTTGCGGAATCCAGAGTTGTCGCAGCGGGAGTTGAATTTCTCCGTTCAATGCACGATTGACCGGATCGTTTTTCTGCGTATCTGCGAGGACCGGGGTATTGAACCTTACGGGCGGTTGATGACGCTCCGCAATGGCGAGCGGGTCTATCCCAGGCTCTGCGAGTTCTTCCAACGGGCGGACGAGCGCTACAACTCCGGCCTGTTTCATTTCCAGCGCGAGAAGGACCGGCCCGAGGCGCCGGACGAGTTGACGTTATCGCTGAAGCTCGACGACAAGGTTTTGCACGATATTCTCGCCAATCTCTATTACCCGGAAAGTCCTTACGAATTTTCCGTTTTGTCTGCCGACATTCTGGGCCAGATTTACGAGCGCTTCCTGGGCAAGGTGATCCGGCTGACCGCCGGGCATCAGGCCAAGGTTGAGGAAAAACCGGAAGTCCGCAAGGCGGGTGGCGTGTTTTATACGCCGGACTTCATAACAAAGGCGATTGTCCGGCAGACAATCGGTCCGCTGCTCGAAGGCAAAACGCCGCGCCAGGTTGCGAAACTGCGATTCTGCGACATGGCTTGCGGTTCCGGCTCCTTCCTGATCGCGGCGTTTCAATTTCTTCTCGACTGGCACCGGGACTGGTATGTGCATGATGAACGCGGAACGATGAATGATGAACTGAAAAGGGGAAAGACGCCGATTTATCAATCGCAGGGCGGAGAATGGCGGCTCACCACCGAGGGAAGAAAGCGCATCCTACTGAACAACCTTTACGGCGTGGACATTGACGCGCAGGCCGTCGAGGTGACAAAACTTTCCCTGCTCCTGAAGGTGCTGGAAGGCGAATCCCAGCAGAGCATCACGAAGCAATTCGAACTTTTCCACCAGCGCGCCCTGCCTGACCTCGGCAGCAACATCAAATGCGGTAATTCCCTGATCGGATCGGATGCCTACCGATACCAGCAACTTTCCTTGCTGCCGGAGGAAGACCGCTACCGCGTCAATGTTTTCGACTGGGAGACAGCATTCCCGGAGGTCTTCAAAGTAGACGCGGCGTCTCGCCGCGTTGGTATCGGCGGTGACGCCGCTTCCACATTGTCCGGATTCGACGCCATCATAGGCAATCCGCCGTATATACGTATTCAGACGATGAAGGAATGGGCGCCGGTCGAGGTCGAACTTTACAAGTCGCTCTACCGGTCGGCGGCGGCTGGAAACTACGACATTTACGTTGTCTTCGTCGAAAAGGCATTGAGCCTTTTGAACAAGTCCGGACGGCTGGGCTTCATTCTACCGCACAAGTTTTTCAATGCTCAGTACGGCGAAGCCCTGCGCGGCATCATAGCCGGCGGCAGACACCTTGCCCATGTCGTTCATTTCGGAGATCAACAGGTGTTCGCCAATGCGACGACTTACACTTGCTTGTTATTTCTCCATAAAGCGGGCATCGAAGAGTGCTATTTCAGAAGGATAGACGACCTCGACGCATGGCGAATGGAGCAATTGGAACTCATTGGTAGCAAGGGGTCGGATGTGGCACCCATGATTGTCCATGAAGCGGCGGCATTGTATCGTGCCAAAGGTAGAAAAACCACGCCAACCGGAGCCGAGGGACGCATCCCAGCCCGGGTTATCACCTCGGAGGAATGGAATTTCGCGGTCGGACGAGATGCGGTTGCCCTTCAGCGTCTGCACAAGTCCAAGACCAAACTCGGGGACGTAGCCGATATTTTTGTTGGTTTGCAAACCAGCGCGGACAAAATCTACGTCCTTCCGAACGATTCGGATATTGAACAAGGGCTGACGAAGCCGTTCATTCTGACCGGTGATTTGACCGCCTACGCGCCGCCGATTCCGTCCGCCAGACTCATCTTTCCGTATGAAATCAGAAACGGGAATGCCATGTTGCTTTCGGCGGACACGCTGAAGAAGACATATCCGAAAGGCTGGGCGCATCTCAATGAGCACCGCGATGAACTAGTGAACCGGGAGCGCGGAAAGTGGCGTCATGAACGCTGGTACGCTTTCGGGCGCTCGCAGAACTTAACGCAGATGGATGCCGCGAAACTCATCATTCAGGTAACGGCGCAAAGACCGACAGTACTTCTTGACGAACGCGGCCTGTACATGACCGGCGGCGGGAGCGGCCCGTTTTACGGTATCCGCCCGAAGGACGCGGCTTTCCCGATCAAGTATCTGCTGGCTATTCTGAACTCGGCGCTTTTCGGCTGGATCGTGAAGGCGCAGAGCACCAACTTGCGTGGCGGTTACATCAAGTTTTCAAAGCAGTACATCGCGACCGCGCCCATTGTGACGCCAGACGAAGCCGGGCCGGAGAAGGTCAAGGCGCTTGTTGGCCAGGTGGACGAAATCATCCAACTCCGCAAACGACGCGTCGCCGCGAAGTCGCCGCCTGACAAGGACATGCTTGACCGCCAGATTTACGCGGCGAGCCGCGAGATCGACCGCCTGGTCTATGAGCTTTACGGTCTTACGGAGGAAGAAATCAAGATTGTGAAGGGGAGCGCATAGAAATGAAATTCCGTTATTCCCGGCACGCGACGGAAGAACTGGTGCGGCGGGGCATTCCTCGGGCGATGGCCGACGAGGTGTTGCGACGTCCTCAACAGATTGTTCCTGAACGCGATTCAAGAGCGGCTTATCAATCAAAAGTGGATTTCAGCGACGGGCGCACATTCCTGTTACGCTTGATTGTGGATGAGGCGACGGACCCAGTCATGGTCGTGACGGCGTATCGAACCAGCAAGATCGAAAAGTATTGGAGGTGAAAATGAAGGTGAAATATGACCCCGAAGTGGATGTGTTGAGGATTGTTCTGAACAACACACCGATCGAAGAGAGCGATGAAAGCAAGCCTGGCGTGATTCTCGATTACGACAAAACCGGGAACGTGGTGGGCATGGAAATCTTCGATGCGTCCCGGCGAATAGACAATCCACAAACGATGGAATATGCCATTGCCATGCCGCTGAACGCCGGTTCCGCAGGCGCCCTTGTTCGCGAAAAGCCGACGGTCAAGTATGGCCGCGTAAATTCGTGCATCAGAAAACATAACCCCCGATCATGAGAATCTGTATCCGTCGGGGCGCCAAACAGATAGGCGGTACCTGCATCGAGATCGAGTCGCAAGGCCAACGTCTTGTTCTCGACATCGGCCAGCCATTGGACTGTTCGGATGCAGAATCTGCGGACATGCCGACTGTACCGGGATTCGACAAGTCCGATCCTTTCCTCCTTGGCGTTGTACTGTCGCACCCACATATGGACCACTACGGTCTGGCCTTCCGGGCGCCGACAAGCACGACCTTCCTGATGGGAGAGGCGGCCGAGCGGATTTTGGCCGCGGCGGCTGTTTTCACGCCGTCGGGCGGGACGTTCGATCATGTCATCCACCTGGTAAACCGCAAACCGATCGAACTTGGGCCATTCCGGATCACCCCGTACCTGATGGACCACTCGGCCTACGACAGTTATGCGAAGGCGTTCGTCTGTGTTCCTACAGAAGCCGAATGGGGATTCAAGGGGAGCGCCGACGGCGATTCCCTTATCACGGTTAAACTCACAACCGCCCAGCTTGCCCACAATATGCAGGAGGATATCGCATCATCGCCTATTTTTGCCCTTTGCTTAGCCTACTGGCACCAGAAGGCGACGGGTTGCTACACGCGCTGCTGTATCACCGTTTCAGGGGAAGCTCCAACGAGCGGTTTGCCGCTTCTGCACTGGCGACGATCTCTGTTCATCCTTCATGAACTCCACGCCATTCTCGGCGAGCGATTTGTCTGTGTTCTTCCCGAAAAGTGCGAGAAGTGGACGTGGCCGCAGCGGCCAGAGATGAACAATGAAAAACCAGATCGAGAAACCAGAGCATCATCAGGCGGTGGTAAAGAGTATGATTTAGAGCTAACGATCATGAACTCGCCATCGTTTCTCGAATCGATGAAGAAAATTCGCCCGGGTTTCGAGAAGTTCTATCGGCAATTTCCGATTGGTCTCTTCAAAGGCCCACCATGCAAGGACAGTCACTGGACACCAGGCGGTAATAGTCAGGTTGACTTATGGGGACACACACGCGATAAACAGATACTTCATCTCTTCGAACTCAAGACGCACGAGAATAAGAAGGTCGGAATAATTTCCGAGGCTCTCTACTATGCCCGACGGGCTTTACGTGCATGTGCCGTTTTGTGATGGCAAATGCCCGTACTGCGCCTTTTATTCCGTTCCGTCCATGGGAAAGCGTGTTGATATTATGCCGTATAGTGTTATACCTATTGGCACAACAACGGAGGCGTTATGAATCCCTTCAAGGACAACCCTGCGTGTCGGTGTATGCGGGCGTTCGCTTGAGGTCAGATTCGATCGACGTAATCCTCGATATTGGTTTCAGACGAATTCACCCTCCACCCTCCACCCTCCACCCTCCACCCTCCACCATTCACCATCAACCATCCACCTGAGTAGTCGCTACCAGTGAACGCTGCAATTCTTCACAATCCCGACGGGCTTTATGTGCATGTGCCGTTTTGCGACGGCAAATGTCCGTACTGCGCCTTTTATTCCGTTCCGTTCACGCCCGACGGCGAGGCGGATTGGCTGCGGGCCGTGCTGGCGGAACTGGCTTGCGAGCGGGCGGAGTGGCCGGAGTTGAGTCCCGCGACGATTTATTTCGGCGGCGGCACGCCCTCGCTGCTGTCCGGCGATGTCTGGCTGCGCTTGAGCGAGGCGCTGCATGCGGCGTTCGATCTTGCGGCCGTCACGGAATGGACCGTGGAGGCCAATCCCGGCTCGCTGACCACGGAGCGTCTGGCGCTTTGGAAGGGGCTGGGAGTGAACCGCATCAGTCTCGGGGCGCAGTCGTTCGACGATGGCGTGCTGCGGCGTCTCGGGCGGCGGCACACGGTCGCGCAGGTGTGCGCGGCGGTTGAGGCGATCGGCGCGGCGGGGTTTGAAAACTGGGGACTGGATTTAATCGCTTGCGTGCCGGGTGTGGGCCCGGCGCGCTGGGCGGCGACGCTCGACGCCGCCCTGGCGTTGAGGCCGCGGCACATTTCGGTTTATGCGCTGACGGTGGAGGAGGGGGCGCAACTCGCGAAAGAGCGGGCGGCGGGACGTTTTGCGCTGTTGAGCGACGGACGGCAACTGGCGCGGCTGGCGCTGGCCGAAAAACGGATGGGCGAAGCCGGCTTCGCGCGTTACGAAATTTCCAACTATGCTTTGCCGGGATTCGAATGCCGCCACAATCTTGCGGTCTGGCGGGGCGGCGACTACCTTGGCATGGGGCCGGCGGCGGCTTCGCATCGCGGCGGGCGGCGCTGGACCAACCATGCGGATTTATGCGCGTACGTTTCGGCGCCGCTGCCGCCGCGTGAATCGGAAATATCGAGTGTTGAAGGCCAGGCGCTGGATCGGCTTATTTTCGGTCTGCGTACGGCGGAAGGGGTGGGGATGAGCGAATTGGAGATGCGCTACGAATTGCCAACGCTGAGCCGCTGGCGCTGTACGCTGGAGCAACTGGCGAAAGTCGGGGTGGTGGTCGAAGCGAATGGCGTCTGGCGGCTGACGCGGCGCGGCCGCGAAGTCGCCGATGGAGTGGCGGTTGAACTGATGGGATGAGTATGATAGTTTACAAACACCAATGAAGAAATGGGCTTTGCTTGAAGAAAATCTTTTGGAGTTGATCCGGCGGACATCGACGGATCTGCCGGCGGATGTCGAGTCAGCGCTGCGGCGCAGCTGTGCGCGGGCCAAGCCCGGCAGCCGTGCGCGGGGGATTCTCGAAACGATCCTGTCTAATGTCGCGGCGGCGCGGGACAATGACGCGCCGATCTGCCAGGATACCGGGACGCTGCTGTTTTACTTCACCACTCCGCCGGGAATCGATCCGCTGGCGCTGATGGCCGCGACCCGCAAAGCGGTGGCGCAGGCCACCAGCGAGGGTTACCTTCGTGAAAATACGATTGACGCCTTGAACAACGTGCCGTCTCCGACCAACGTTGGCAACGGCGCACCGGTGTTCAATTTCGAACCTGGAGCGCGGGATACGATCCGCGTGAGGCTGATGATGAAAGGCGGCGGTTCGGAGAACATGAGCGCCCAGTACAGTCTGCCCGACGACCGGCTCAAGGCCGGCCGCGATTTGGAGGGCGTGCGGCGTTGCGTGCTGGATGCGTTGGTACAGGCGCAGGGAAACGGCTGCGCGCCGGGGATCCTGGGCGTCTGCATCGGCGGCGATCGTGCGACAGGTTACGCGCATGCCAAGGAGCAACTGCTGCGCCGTCTGGACGAGCGTTCCGATGTGATCGCGTTGAGAAGGTTGGAGGACCGCTTGCTGCGCGAGTCCGAGCGTCTGGGCATCGGACCGATGGGCCTGGGCGGCGCTTCGACTCTGCTGGGGGTCAAGGTGGGCGCCTTGTCGCGCTTGCCGGCTTCGTATTTTGTCACGATTTCCTACATGTGCTGGGCGATGCGGCGCCGGGGCGTGGTGCTGGCGCCGAACGGGGGGGTGCGCAAGTGGCTGTACTGACGCCGGTTCAACTCGTATATCCCTTTACCAAGGAGCAGATTGCGCCATTGCGCGTCGGCATGTCGCTGCTTATATCCGGGCGGATTTATACCGGCCGCGACCGGCTGCACCGTTATCTGGCCGAGGGCGGAAAATGTCCGGTCGAGTTGCGCGATGGCGCCTTGTTCCACTGCGGTCCGGTCATGCGGCGCGACGGCCAGCGCTGGCGCGTGAGCGCCGCCGGGCCGACGACTTCGATACGCGAAGAGCCATACATGCCGAAAATCATCGCCACTCTGGGTGTGCGCCTGATCATCGGCAAGGGAGGCATGGGCCCGGGCACACTGGAAGCCTGCCGGCAGTACGGCTGTGTTTACGCGCAGGCGGTCGGCGGCGCCGCGCAAGTGCTGGCGGCGCGCGTGCGCGAGGTGCGGGAAGGCGGATTTGTCAAAGAGTTCGGCATTGCGGAGGGCCTCTGGGAACTGGAAGTGGATACTTTCCCGGCGCTCGTGACCATGGACGCGACCGGGCACAGCCTCTACGAACGTGTGGCGCGGGCGTCGCGCCGGGCCTATCGCGACTTGACGTCCGCAGCCGAATCCGTCGCTGCCGCCGGACACGGGTGATTGCCCTGAAAAGGGTGGAAGGTTGAAGGTGTATGGTGGAAGAGTGGCGAATAGAGTGTTGTTTCTCGAGTATCTTGAATGAATCTGCCCTCCATCTTCCACCCTCCACCCTCCACCTTCCACCTTTTGAGAGGGACTGAACGATGCGGGTGGTGTTTCTGGGATCGGCCGGTTTTGCCTGCGCCTCGCTGGAGCGGCTGCTGACACTCGACGGTGTCGAGGTGGCAGGCGTGGTCACCCAGCCCGATCGGCCGCAAGGGCGCAACCTGGCGGTGGCGGCCTGTCCGGTCAAGCAACTTGTCGCCTCGCGGCGGATACATGTCCTGACCCCGGAGCGGGTAAACGCGCCCGAAGCGCTCGCCGCCTTGCGGGCTCTGGCGCCGGACCTGCTGGTCGTTGTGGCCTATGGGCAGTTATTGCGGCGAGAACTACTCGATCTGCCGCCGTTGGGGTGCATTAATGTTCATGCTTCGCTGTTGCCTAAATATCGCGGCGCGGCGCCCATCGTATGGGCCGTGGCGGGCGGCGAGACGACCAGCGGCGTGACCACCATGCGCATGAATGAACGCATGGACGCCGGGGAAATTCTGCTTCAATGCAGCGAGCCGGTTGAAGCCGGCGATACCGGCGGATCGCTGCACGACCGGCTGGCGATAACGGGTGCGGCGCTGCTGGCGGAGACGCTGCGGGAACTGGAGCGCGGTACGCTGCGCGGCAGGCCGCAGGACGAGACGCAGGCCACGCTGGCGCCGAAATTGAACAAGTCCGATGGGCGACTGGACTGGCGGCGGACGGCTGTCGAACTGGAGCGGCGCGTGCGCGCCTTCAATCCCCGGCCGGTCTGCTTCAGTCTTTTGCCGGACGGCGGCACGCTGCGCGTCTGGCAGGCCTCGGTCGAGGAGTCTGCGTCTGGTGCGCGGCCCGGGCAGGTGCTCGATGTTGGCGGTGGCGAGGGCCCGCTGGTGGCGGCGGCCACGGGCGCGTTGCGGCTGCGGACAGTGCAGCCGGGGGGGAGGCGGGCAATGGGCGGCGCGGAGTTTTTGCGCGGCCATCCGCTGACGGTGGGAACGGTGCTGGCATAGCGTGGGAAGCGCGGGAGAAAGCGGTCATGGCCAAAATCTTGCAGGTCAAACTCGGGGAACGCACATATCCAATCTGGATCGGACGTAAAAACGTCCCCCTGCCGGACGGACTGGGTGCGCCGGGCAGCCAGGTGTTCATCATCAGCGATGCCAATGTGGATCCGCTCTATGGCGCGGGCTGGCAGGCGCGCCTCGAGCAGGCGGGTTACGGCGTGACCCGCGCCGTGGTGCCGGCTGGCGAAAAATCCAAGGACCTCGCCAGCGCGGCGCTGCTTTACCGGCAGGCGGTTGCCGCGGGACTCGACCGCAGTGCGACGATCATGGCGTTGGGCGGGGGCATGGTGGGCGACCTGGCCGGTTTTGTCGCGGCAACCTTTCTGCGCGGCATCCGTCTGGTGCAGGCGCCTACTTCTCTGCTGGCAATGGTGGACAGTTCCGTGGGCGGCAAGACGGCAGTCAACCTGCCCGAGGGAAAAAACCTTGTCGGCGTCTTTCACCAGCCGATGG
This sequence comes from uncultured bacterium, assembly GCA_903925685.1. GTDB lineage: Bacteria > Verrucomicrobiota > Kiritimatiellia > CAIKKV01 > CAIYGI01 > CAIYGI01. The sequence continues at coordinate 13,298 of CAIYGI010000046.1, read as the reverse complement.
CCGTGGTTGCCGATCTCGCGACGCTGTTGACGCTGCCCAAACGCGAATACCGCTCGGGTTTGGCCGAAGTCGTCAAATACGGCGTGATCTGGGATGCCGTGCTGTTCCACAAATTGGAGACTCATGCGGCGGAGTTAGCGGCGGGCGACCAGGAACTGCTGGAAACGGTTGTGGCGCGCTGCTGCGCGATCAAAGCCGATGTGGTCGCGATGGATGAACGCGAACTGGGCATGCGCGCGGCGCTCAACTTCGGACATACCCTGGCGCATGCCATCGAAATGACGGCCGGGTACGGAACCTGGCTGCACGGCGAAGCGGTGGCGATGGGCATGGTATACTCGGCCCGGCTCTCGGCGCGGGTGCGGGGCCTGCCGGAAGCGGATGCCGTGCGCGTGGCGCGCTTGCTTGAACAGTTGGGCCTGCCCGTGCGCTTGACGGGCGGCGATTGGACGGCGCTGCGGGCGGCGATGACCGCCGACAAGAAGTCCGTGCGGCGGACGCCGCGGTTCGTGCTCGTGAAGAAACTCGGCGAAGCGGAAATCGGGTGCGATGTACCCGATCCGATTCTGGAGGAGACCTGGAATGTCGTCAGTCAATGAGGCCATCGTACGGGAATATTTCGAGGCTCTGGGTTATTTCGTTACGCAGCCCGGCAATCACCCGTCGCCGGGGCGCTTCCCGCGTTCGGGACCGGAGGCGGACATAGACCTGCTGATCCTGCACCCGCTGGTGACGGAACCACGGATTCCCTCGCATATGTTCTGGACCACCGAGGATTTTGGCGGCGTGGCGCGGGCGCTGGTCAGCATCAGCGGCAAACACACCGGGCGCCTCTACAAGTCCACGATCGACGCCACACCCGACCTGCTGCGTTTTGCCGAATCCGCCGCGCGGCGGGCGGCGGCCGAGCGCACGGGCGCCGGCGCCACGGCAGCGGTTTTGTGCCTGCCGCAATTGCCGGCGGCGGGCGATTTGCGCGAGAAGGCGCTGCACGCGCTGCGCGACCATGGGGTTGACGGGGTGGTTTCGTTCCACACCATGCTGACGGATTTGATCGGGCGGGTACAGCTCGGGCACAACTACGAGCAGTCCGATGTCCTGCAAACCATCCGCATTCTGAAGACCTACGGCTTTCTGCGCGGTAGCCAGATGGAACTTTTCGCCAAGCCGTCACGCGAACAAACGCGCCGCAAGAATGCCGCCAACCCGCCGGCGCCGCCGCAGGTTCAGGAATAGATCCGCCGCGGTGCCTGCGGCGGACGCTCTATCTGGCTGGGGGCGCCGCGGCCGTTTCGCGTGGACTCAACCAGCCGCGGGCGTCCAGTTCGCGCTCCATGTGCTCCGCCAGCACGCGGTGTCCGCCCGGCCTGGGGTGCATGAAGTGTATGGCGTATTCTTCAGGGTACTTTTTCTCCGGAATCTTCTCCACCGTGTTGAAATAGGGCAAACCAATCTCACGGCACAGCCCCCGCACGACCTCGCCCATCGGCCCGAAGACCAGGATGTGAAAACCGTGCTTCTCGCCCAAAGCCTTGAGTTCCAGAAAGGCGCGACGCACCCCCTCGCGCTCGGTGCCGGAGACGACGGACTCGATCACCTTATCGCGCTCGAATTCGCGCAGATTCCGCATTTTGATCTGGGCAATGTCGTCGAAAGTCGACCGGTCGAAGAGCATGCAATAGAGGAACGACAAATCCCGCCGTCGAAAATCCTGCTTCTGGAGCACGAATATCGGCAGCGAATAGTCGTTTTCGCACCAGCCCACGACGACCACGTCGGGCTGGAAGGCCAGTCCCTTGCTGCGCAGGCTTTCCACCTCCAACTGGGTGTTGTAGCCGGGCACGCCGAGATTGAAGACCTCGTAAAGCACGCCGTTCGTGCGCGCCGTCAGGTTGCTGCGCAACACGCTCAGGTATTCTTCGCCCTGCTCCACGTTCCATCCGAACATGCCGGAGTCGCCGATGCCCACAATCCGCACTCCCCGCGCGGGATGCGCCAGCGGGTAATCCAAATCCTGGCGCATGCCGAGTTTGTTGGTGCGCACGCGCGTGTGGCCGAAGTCGATGTCGAGCGACGGCAGTAGGTCGTAAATCAACCGCAGGTTGTCGGAAGGCTGGACGATGATGGCCAGCGGATGCGTGGTGTAGACGGGAATCGGCTCGCCCTTGGCGCGCAAACGGCGCAGCGACTCGATCGAGTTGCGTGTCTGCGTGCGCGCCAGCCAGACCCGCAGCCCGATTTCGGCCGCGAGCAGGGAAACGCCGAGACTCAAGGCCAGCATCACGGCCCGCGCCGTCATCCGCCCCCAATCGCGCGCGGTGTAGCGGCCCGCATGCCGCAGCGCGTGCCAGATCATGAACGCCGCGATGCTGACCACGCTGTCGCGAATTGGACGCGAGGCAAAAACGATGTGCGCCCATGTTCCGCCCTTGTAGATGATCAGCCCCACGAACCCCGCCCAGACCACGCCCACCAGAAAGAAAAACCAGGCCATGGCCTGCACCGGCCACCAGGCCAGCAACGAACCGATTCGCGATCGATTATTCATGTCACTCCTCAACTTTGATTGCACCGCGGCGGGCGAAGACCCGCTCCGAGAATGCGAATTTTGCGATGCCGAACACGGCGACGTTCAGGCCCTGGGCAGCAAGGTAATATATCCCCACGACATTGACCAGCAGCACATACAGCAGCCAGTCCGCCACCCGGAAGGCCATGATGCCAGTGAAAAACGCGCCGAACTGATGCGAAATCTGTCCCGTATGTTTTCCGCCGAAGACGAAATGCCGGCACATGAAAAAGTTGATCGTCACCTGCATCACCATGACGATGGCATACGCCAGAGGCTTGTCCAGATGCGCGTGGCTTACGAGAAGGTAGTTTGCCGGCACGGCAAGGCCGAAGGACGGCAGACCGGCGGCCATGAACTTTACCAGCGTGATCGTACGCACCCAGGTGAAACCGGTGCGGGCGAACAAGCGGTCGAAGTGTATTGGGATGGATGTCATGCGTGCCGTCACGTGAACGAATAGACCGTTTCCGCGCGAAAGACGCCGCCCTCGCATTGGGTCGTCCTTTCGCAAACGGGGCCCACGCAGAGGCGCAGGTCCTCGCCGTGAAAAGCGTCGGCGCTCGACACATGGCGTTTGGAAGCGCGCGGCGCGGATTCGATTTGGGCCCCGGCCGGCAAACCGGTGATGCGGTCCGCGATGCGAATTCTGGCGTCCTCCAATACGATGCGCCGCTCGAAACCGTACGGGCTGGGACGTTTCTTGAAGATCAGTTGCGCCTTGAGCGCCGGGATCAGCCCGCTGCCCAGTACGAGGCTGAGCAGCCGCAGAACGGCATGCTTCGCGGGAGTGCTGACCAGTTCGCGGTGTGGCGTCAGGCGTCCCTTAACCGTGAAGCCGTCCGGTTCGCGTGTCCAACTCCAATCCGGCGACCACCAGTGGCTTACATGCTGGGTTGTCCCGACGGTGACGACCCAGCCGAAGTCCGAAACCCGATCCGCGCCCCGTAGCGCCGTCAGCACCCCTCCCTTGCGAAGCGACAGTAGAACGGACACGCCGTCAGTTGCCGGACGCCTCCGGAGATAATGGCCGCAGCCCGGCAGCAGGCGCTCCACGGCCGTATCCGCAAGCGGACCAGGATCGGGCCATCTGCCGCCGGCCTGGAGTTCCCGCAACAGCCGCGTGGCGCGGATCAAGGAGTGGCCGGAATAGTGACAATGGTAGCGGTCATCGATGGCATGCAGAAAGTGATCGGGCGACTGCACGTTTCCGTAGAGCATCGGCAGCAGCGCCGCGGCCAGAGCCTGGCTTGGCCCCCCCGCAGCCAGACAACGCACCAGGCCGTACGGCAGGATGTAGTCCGTATTGCGCGCATTGTGCATGCCGATGCTCGCGCGCATCAGCGGTACGTACTCCGCCATGCAGGCCACGGCGCGTTCGATGGCGTCCCGGTAACGCTGGTCGCCAGTGGCGTCCAGCAGGTCCCAGAGGGCGTCGAGCGCCACCGAAAGGTAGGCCAGATCCGGTCCGCCGTATTCCATGAACCAGCCTTCGTCGCTTTGCAGCGCGAGGGTCCGGGCTGCAACTTTGGCAAAGGCCGGTTCCGGCGCCAAATCTGGAAAGACCTTCCGCAACCAGGCCAGCGCGGCCAGTCCCGCCACCTGCTGATTGGCGGCCTCGGGTTCGAAGCGGCGCAACAACTGCCGTGCCGCCACCACGGCGCCCGCCCGCACGCTGTCCGACGGTACGACGCCGGCGGCGGCCAGTTTCATGACCGCCAGCGTGGAAAAGGCCGCCGGGGGATAGGCGTGTTCCCAGGGGTAGTATTCTTCAAAGGCGCCGTGGCGGACGGCCCGGCGGTTCCAGAAGCGGGCGCTGGCCGCGGCCAGCGCGGTCAGTCCCGCCTGGCCGGGCGCCCAGCTTTTCAACCCTCCGGCGAGCCATGCCGCGTAACCGCCCTGTTGAAGAATGATCGAGGGAAAATCGCGGATCCGGTAGTGCCACCAGTCCCGGTCGAAGGCCCCGTAGGCGGGAGCATTGGGATCGCGGCAGGCTTGCGAGAGGATGCGGGGGACCATGCGATCCACATGCGCCGCCAGGCCGTCGGTGGTGCGATCGAGATCGTTCATGGACACGGCCGCACCGCCATTGACAACTGGCCCAAGCCCTTGCGTTTGACAGGTTTGCTCATGCGCTTCCATCCCAGCCGCAGACGGTTGAATACCGGTCCGATCACGGACTCCGGGATGTGTTCCAGCGCCTTGCGGGCCAGCGTCGTGCCGCCGACGAGGAACAGTCCTCCGACCACCAGTTCAACCGCCCACCGCGACGCGGGCAACGGTTGGGGCCGAAGCCCATAGTCGGGCGCGCGCATCCCCATCCGCCGCCGTATTCGGTTGCGAATGTAGCCGCCGCGCTTTTTGAAGTCAAGCATATGCCCGTGCATCGCCAGGGATTGCTCCGGATCCTCGGTCTCGACCTTCAGCAGGCCTTTTCGAGCCATTTCGCCGATCGTCTGTTCCATCGCCGCGCTGCGTGTGGTCAGGACCGAGTGCCCGCCGCTCAGCGCCTCGAAGCGCGGCGACCAGGCATCGCCCACCGAGAGGTCGCAGAATTCGTTGGTGAAGTCCATGCTCTGAAGGCTGGTTTGCGTGATAAAGAAGGGGATCAGAAAGTTGTAATAGACCTTTTTTGAACGCAAGATCCTGCCGGATGCCGTCTGGATTTCCATGTAGCCGGGCCATTCGCCGGCGCGCCACTTCAACGAGGTCACCGGATCGTCAGCGCGCACCCCTTTCGAGCGCAGGTAGCAATCGATCGCGGCAGGATAGAGCGCGGTGCCGGTGTATGGTCCAAGCAGATGTTGAATTTGACGGGCCGCGGGATGGCCTGCGTGCTGAAGCCAGCGCAGGGCCGACGCCTGTTCGGGAAGGCAGACGATCGCATAGCGCTCGCCGGGCATGAGTCGGCCGAGGATATCCAGGACGGAGACGGGTATGTATACCGACTGCGCGGCGGCCAGAATCTCGGCGCGCGAGCGGGCGATTGTAACCCGCGCCTTCCTGGGTTCCGGCAGGCCCTGGCGGACCACGATAGCCGCATCGATCTGCCCGCTTTCCAGGAGGTACACCAGCGTGTGGCTCAGGATGCCGCCCGAGGCGCTGCCGCGCCGGATCGCATCGTCCGCGGAGTAGCCGGTCCGCACTTGATGAAAACAGCCCAGCAGCCAGTTGTCGGGGAGGCGGCCATAGTGGCGGAGGTAAAGCGCGGGATAGTCTATCCCCTTGCCGGGACAGGCGTCCCAGGCCAGGTCGGGCAGATTTTCAGTGTCCGGCGCGAATACGGGGCGCGGTCCGAATGGCGTATCGTCCATGCGGGTGGAACCCGTAGAATCGAGCGCCGCACAGGCCCCGCAACCGGTGCAAATGCCCGCTTCGATCACCTCGCGGCGGAGTCGTGTGAGGGTGGGGGGGGTCATGAAACCAGCTCCGGATCGCGCAGCAGGGCCTCGAAATTAACGGCACGATCGCGAATGAAATCCAGCACCCGCTCCACGCGGCGTTTCACGCGCTCGCCCTTGATGTACCACAGGAACGGACGCTTGAGCGAAAACTTGAAGGGGAAATCCTCGTTGCAGATGTCGATCGGGTGGAAGTAAAAGACCGTGTGGCCCCGCCTGAGCGACTGGGACAGTCCACGCAGAATCAGCGTGCTGCCGAACAATCGCAGGAAGGGTCCGCCCGCGGCCTGCATTTTGAACCCGCACAAATCCAGGTACGGCCAGGGGAATTCGATCAACCCGCGCCGGGCATTTGCCAAGCCGAGTCCGCCGCGCGCCGGGTAGTACGGTCGCGTGGTCACGCCGGCCAGCCGGGAGTCGGTCTTGTTGTACAGGCTGTTGACCGACACCGACGAATCGTAACGGAAGCCCAACTCTTCAAGGGCATCGAGCATGGCTCCGGAAACATAGGCGTTGGGCGCGCGGTAGCCGATGACGGCGCGCCCGCACAACTCCTGCAGGATCGCCCGCGCCTGAATTGTCCGCTCGGAGAACGCGGCGGGCGTAAAAAGCGGACGTTTGGTGCGGGCGTCCAGCTTCGCCGCGTGCGTCAATCCGTGGCAGCCGATCTCGTGGCCGGCCGCGGCAACCCGGCGCAGCAGTTCCGGGTGACGCCGGGCATATTCCGCCACCCAGAAGAAGGTCGCCTTGATACCTCTGCGATCGAGCATCTCGAGACAGGCATCGACATAGCGATAGCCCCGTTCGGCATCGGGGTGCGCATCGAGAAACTGTTTCAGGGCTGCGCCGGAATCGCCGGGCGGCATGACCGATGGGCCATGATACCAATCCTCGACGTCGATGCTGACCGCGACCTTAGACGTAGAGGGCTTCGTTGTCATACATGTCGAACCACATTGCGAACACGAGCGACTGGAAGGAAAACAGCATCAGGTTGGTCAGCAGTGTCAGGTGCGCAGTCCAGATGCCCGCCCCCGCGAAGTAGGCGTAGAGGAAGCGGATCGTGATCGGAATGTCGATCGCGAAGGCCAGGAAGGACGCCATATAGAGCAGGAAAAGAGGGTGGAAGTTGGTCAAGAGGTACTTCTTGAACAGGCGCTCGAAGAAAAGTTTGACCAGCAACCACGAAACTTTCCGCATGACCTTGCCGATCCGCATCTTGGACTTCTCGCCCACGTTGTAGACGGGTGTGATCGGCACCTCGGTCACGGTGAAAGCGGCGATGTTGAGCTTCTGCAGCAAATCGTTGTAGACGCCGTACGAGCCGTACAGGCGGTGGATGTCGATGTTTTCCAGCGCCTCCAGGCTGATCGCCGTGAAGCCCGTCTGCGCGTCCGAGACGCGCCAGTAGCCGGTGGCGATCTTGGTGAGGATCGAGAGAACCGCGTTGCCGAAGAAGCGCACCCGCGGTATCGAACGCCGGGCCGCCCGGTGCTTGAAGCGGTTGCCCTTCGAGTAGCTGGCGACGCCGTTGACGACCGGCAGACAGACCCGTTCGAGTTCCGCCGGGTTCATCTGTCCATCGCCATCCATGATCGCAGTGCAGTCTATGCCGTGTTCACGAGCGTACTTGTAGCCAGTGGCCACGGCCGCTCCCTTGCCGCTGTTCTTCAGATGCGATACGAGGGCGACACGGCTCGTATCGCTGCGCAGGACGGTGGAGGGCGCAAAAAACCGCTCGGCCTCCTTGTCCATGTCGAGGGCCATGTTGTTTGCGGTATCGTAGGGGCTGTCGCTGTAGGCCGTCTCGCGCTTGACGATCTGGCGGGCCGAACGGCAATCGGCGGCCATGAACGCCTTGACCGTGCCCGCCGTCGCGTCCGTCGAGCAATCGTCCACGACGACGATCAGATCGACAAACTCGGGCATCGTGCTAAGGACGCGCCCGATCTGAGAGGCTTCGTTATAACAGGCGACCACCACCGCCACGGACTTGTTGTTCAGCATTTCGACATCCCCGCCCTTTTCAAAATGAGTACCGCGCTCCGATACCGAGAGCGTCGTTGCGGAAGGGCAGGCTGAAGTCGGTGGGCCCCGAGGTCAGTGTGTCGCCGACATACGTGGAGTGCGTTGCATGCACATCCATCTCCTCGTGCCGGACGTACAGGTCGAGCGCCCAGTTTGCGTTCAGAGCGACCGACAGGCCGGCATACAGGAACCAGCACCAACTATCGTGCATGTCGAACGACTGGTGCCAGTCGGGTCCGGCTTTGAAATCGCCGTTGGGAAGAATTGCATGGGTCCAATGGTAGTCCGGCTCGAAGTGTGCAAACGCGTACCCGACGCCGACCCCGGCGTACGGTACGAAACCGGTGTCGTTCGGGTACCGGCCGAATGCGCCGAGCAGCGGCGCGTTGACGATGACCGTGCCGTCGCTATGGCCGTCCAAGCGGGTGATCGTGTCCGCCTCGACCCGGTCCCACGTCAATTCCAGTCCGCCATATGGACAGAATAGATAATCCGCGAAAAATTTGTACGGCCAGAGGTCCTGACTGGCCTTGAGTTCAGTGATGCTGCCGTAGAAGCTGCCCTGAGCGGCGCTGGTGGCGTTCGGGTTGCGATCATGATCCTCCAGCCGGAAAACCGTGCTGCGCACTCCCACCGAGAGGCGGTCGTGAAGCTCAGTCCACAAAGTGTCGCCCTCCGCTGCCGCATCCGACACAGCGACCCGCATGGTCACGATCGCCACCGCCAACATGCCCGTCTGTATCAATCTGGTCCGCATATGCTCCTCCCCCCTCCGGTTGACGCCATCGAGGCGTCAATTTACTTTGCAGTATGGTAATCCCCGACGCCGATGTCAATCCACAGCACATTTCAGCGAGGGACTCAGAGAACCGTGTAGATGACCGGCTTGGCGGTCTGGATGATGTAGACCATTGCGGATAATAGCAGCAGCACAAGCAGGAGCGGCACGATCCACCAGATCTTGTTCGCCCTTGCGAATTCCAACCAGTCTTTCGTCAATTGCCGGAGATAATCGGTAAATTTCATGTCTGGCTCCACTTGGTCACGGTCTCTATCCGGGCGTTGGGGCGCAAGCGTCTGCATTCTTGATTGGACGTACAAACAGGATTTCCGCTTTGGTTACGGCCTGGCGCTGGCGGCAGGAGCGCAAGACACGATAGAGATCCAGCAGCAGTTTCCGTTCGTGCGGGTCGGCGTGAGCCTCGCCTTGGGCTTTGTCAAGAATGGCCACCTCCAACGAATCAACCGCCGTGCCGGGCGGAATCGCCAGCAGATGGCGGGCAGGGGCGATTTCCACCAGCCGCAGCCATGGAATCGCCCGCAGGCTTTGGCTTGGTCCGACCACAATCACGGCCTGGCCTTTCGCGACCTCGACGGTTTCCACAAGCGGTCCAGCGCCGTGGTCGAATTGGATGCTGGCGTCGGTCGCCTTGACGATGGCCCGTGCGCGGTCGGCGTCGATCGTCTCAAGCTGCCGCAATGTCCGTTCCGGCAGGGTGACGGTGACCGGGCGGCGCGCCTCGGTGAATTTTGGAGGCCTGCCTTTGAGTGTCTGTCTATCATTCATCGTGTTACCTCCCCCTTCAGCGTCGCTGGAATGTTTGAGGAATTGGCTGACGTTGTCGAAGCACGGCGGTGAACTTCGTTCGCCGCCCATTCCGGGCTTTTTATCACAGTGCGAATTGCGCTGTCCAATTCTGCAGCCACGCGCTGGAGGCCGGGTTGATCTGGCGTTTGCCCCGCCAGTTCGTCCTCGCGCTCGTACTCGCCGAAATGAATGCCGTCATTCGCGAACAGGCCGTCGCAGGCGGGGTCGGCCAGCATGGCGGCCAGGTCCAGCAGCGGCGCGCTTGTTTCCCGCGCCACCTCGCGGGTGATGGCGACGTAACGCTCGTGGATGTGCCGACCCTCGCCGGTGGATGTCGCGAAATGCTTTCTGACGATATCCGCCCGTAATTTACGGCTCGGGGCGCTGATCAGGATAGGAATGGCGCCGGCCGCACGCACCTCGCGCACGAATTCCCGAAGCGCGTCGTGATATTCGTCTTCGGCGACGCGCAGCACGCGGCCTTGAAAGGCGGCGAGGTCGGCGGCGCCTTCTTCCAGCGGCGCGTGAAAGACGCCGTGCTCTTCTAGGCGGGCCAGGTGATCCACCGGGTTGAGCTTCCAGACCAGGAACTGGAACAACCGCTTACGCCGCAACATTTCGAAAAAACGGGCCGCCGCGGGGCGCATCTCGATCGCCATCTGCTGGCGGTCGGTTTCACGATTGAGCCAGTGGTCGTTCCACCCGTAGTAAATGGTTACGATATCGGGCTTCAGGCCGCGCGCCTGCAGTTGGAACAGCCGCAGCCCCTGCAGCGCCGTGTAGCCATGTACGCCCATGTTGAAGGCTTCCCATGCCGCCTGTGTCGGCGGATGCGCGCCAAGCATGTCGTGCAGAATTTGCGAATATGGCGGGTGGCCCTGCGCCGTGATCGAATCGCCCATGCAGATGACACGGATGGCGCCCGGCGTTTTGCGGGGATCTATTTCGCGCTCGCGGAACCCGAGTCGGTTGATGCGCCGTCCGGCCAGGAGGTTGCCAGGAACGAGGCGGTAGATCAGTTCGGGATCGCTCATCGAGTCGTTCTCGACCACCCGCCCCTGTTCGTTCCGCCCCACGATCATCACCGGCGGCAGGGTGGCCTCGAAACCGGTCCAGCGCAGGATGGCCTCGAATGCGCCGAATATGGCGCAGGTGACGACCATGCCGAGCACGAACCTGCGGAACCCGAGTCGTTCCCATCCGGCCAGTAATCGCAGGTTGCGATATCGCAGCGCCAGGCCATGAATCATCACCCGCGCCAGCAACAGTATAACCGGCATCACGATTGACCGGGCACCCCAGTGGGCCTTCAGAACGCCGCCGATCACCAGACGCTCGGGACTCATCACCCACAGAATCGGAATCACCACCAGGGCGAGTAGAAACGACACGTCAAATAGCCACAGAATGGCCGTGCCAGTTATCGACACCCAATCGCGATGCGTCGTTGTGTTCATGTGTTTCGATACGGAACGATATTCGTTTGGGTTGCAGTTGGGCGATCGGCGTGGACAGCGCCGGGCCGTTCAACAGGCGCAAGCGCGCCCCGATGGAGACACCACTCGTCGCGGCGGACCAGGTTGCGTAGAAAGCCGTCGATTTCGGTCGCCACGCGCCGCAAGCCGGGCTGATCCGGCGGGTCGGACTTCATGGCCCCTTCCTTATAGTAGAAGTCGTAGTGGACGCCATCGGGAGCGAAATACCGGTCGCACTCCTTGCCCGCCAGAATGGCATCCAGATCCAGCAGCGCGCATCCGTGCGTACGTGCGACGTCACGCATGATGTCCATGTACTTTTCGTGCAGCTCCATGCCTTCCTCAATGGAACGATACTGTCTCCCGTCCGCCCATTCCTGCGGCAGCCGGCGCATCGCCTCCGTCATTAGCACCGGGATGGCGCCCGCGTCCCGCACGTCGTGGATGAATTGATGCAACACAAGGCGGTACTCAGCGGGAGAAACCCGGAACGTGTATCCTTCAAAGGGGTCGGCATGCAGTGCTATAGCCTGCGTTTTGCTTCGCGCATGCATGTCCTGATCGACCCGCGCCAGGTGAAACAAGGGGTTCAGACTCCAGATCATGCACTGGAAGAAGCGGAAATCGCGCAGGGCGTCGAACATCCGCCCCGCCCATGGGCGCATTTCCAGCCCCATCTGCTGACGGTCGGTCAGATGGCTTAACCATTGGTCGTTCCAACCGTAACTGACGATCACGATGTCGGGATGCAGGCGCTGCGCCTGCGTTTCGAACAAGACCAGCCCCTGCATCGACGTGTACCCGTGTGTGCCCATGTTGAACGCCTCCCAGGACTGCGGCGTCGGCGGGCGGTTGGTCAGCATATCGTCCAAATATTGCGAGTATCCCGGCCGGCCTTGCGCCGTGGTCGAATCACCCATGCAAATCACGCGGATCGCCCCCGGACGCTTCTGAGCCTGCGCCTCCCGTTCGCGGAATCCCAATTCGTTGATCCGGCGCCCGGCGAAGGTTGTGCCCGGTTTGAACCGGAAAAGGAGCATGGGGTCGGGGATCGTATCGGATCGCTCGATGCCGCCGCTCGCGGTTTTGCCGAGGAACACGATCGGCGGCAACTCCGCGTGGAAACCGATCATGGTCAGAAGCTTCTCGCTGCCGAGCAACAGGATAGTTATGCTCCCCACCATCAGGAGCACCCGCTTGAAGGTCAGCGTTTCCATCCAACCCCGAACCGGCATTCCGCGCTTCCTGAACAGCGTGGCCAATGCCCAGCGAACCGTCAAAAGAATGACCGGCGCCACAATCGGTCGCAGTCCCCAAGTCACACGGAAGTGCAGTCCGTGCCACTCGCCGCGCACACCGTGGAGCAACCAGACCACGGGAATGAGCGCGAAAGCGACCAGCACGGCCACATCGAGCGCGATTAAGAGGATCGCCGCCCATCTTGTTTGCCATGTCATTCGATTCATCGAGTCTTGATTCACCGCCTGGGTGAGGGAGACCGGCGGCGCCGTATTCGGTACCGCACCGCCGGCCATGCTCCCTGTCAACAATCCTCACTAACTCATTTACAGACTTACCAAAGCCACAACGCCAGTCTGACAGCTTTAATTCTTTGTTCCCGTGAAAGGAATGTGTTTATAGGGGTCGTGCCAATGCTCGATGAAATCCAAAGCCATCGATTGGCTGTCCTCGCTCAGCGTGCCGTCGATCTCGCCGCTACCAACGCCGGGGTTTTCAAACATGCCGGTAACTTGAGTGCCGCTCTGAGTGAATGTTCCGGAAGTGTGTGCGACGGTGTAACCGGAATCGTCAAACATTGTGAATTCGCCATTGGAGAAGAACTCCCAATATCCCGTGCTCCCGCTCTCCCCGCTAACCATCAGCCATTTACCGACGACACTGTTTCCACCGCCGCCCCCACCACCTTCGCTGTTCCCGTTGTCGCACCCCGCCATCATCGCCACCATCAGGCCCACCAACACGGCTTTTGCCGCCACGATTCCATGCAACTTCATCTGTGCTTCCTTATTGTGTTTGCGCGTTAAAATAACAACAACAATCGAATAATCGCATTGTTAATCGACTTGCGCAACAAGAATCTCACACTTCCTGATCTCGGAGGAAAATGAGTTGGCACTTTTCTGGTATTTATCAGGCGAGTTCGTAGATCAAACGCGCGCCGGTTTCAGGGTGGTAAAAAGCGGCGTGGGTTAAATCTGCGAGGAGTGCGCTGATCG
>CAIYGI010000045.1 GCA_903925685.1 uncultured bacterium | reverse complement strand
TCGCACATCTCAATCACGAGGCTTGCTGTTTTATCGTCTCGTAGAGCAAGCCGTGCAGACCGCCCCATTGCCCTACCGACAGATCGTCGAAAGAAAACACAACCTGTAGGGGGCGTTTGCGTTACATGGATACCCCCTTAATGGAATTGACGATGCTCGCCTGGCAAATGTTGGAATTCAGCAGTGTTATGCCCCCGCTATATGACCCCAAAGCGATGTTGCCGGCGAGGGTGCAGTTGACCAATTCCAGTTCGTAGCCGGTCAGTTCGTTGGCATTTCTGAAATACACTGCGCCTCCGCCCCCGTTGGCGGTGTTATTGCATATCAGCGTGTTTGTCAGGCTGACATAAGCGTTCTCATTATGTATTCCGCCCCCCTTGCCGCTCACGTAATTATTCCGGATTATGCAATTCTCCAGGTTGGCCCAGTTGGCGAAGACGCCGCCGCCGAAGTCACCAGACGCCGTATTGCCTTCGATCCGGCACCCAATGACGCGTGGCCTTGGCAGTACAAGTGACGCGCTTTGAAACTTCAGGCCGGCGCCGCCGCTGCCGGTTCCCGTGCCGAACGCATTGTTGGAGGCGATCACACAGTTGGAAACAGTCAAAGCGCAGGCGGCGGAGGCGCCGATTTCATAATTGTAGAGGCCGCCACCACCGGATACCCCGGCGGCCGACGCGTTGTAGACAATCGCACAGTTCTGCACCATGCAGGTCCATGTCTTTGAGTTCCCATCAACGTACACGCCCCCGCCGCCATAGGACTTGGCATAGCAATTGGAAATGGTAAATCCATCCACGACGACAGTGTAGGCGGGGGTTAGAGTGGTGCCAATTATTATCTTGATACCGCGATACAACCCGCCTCCATCGATGATCGTGTCCGCCGGGTTGGTGCTGGTGGCGCGCAGTCTTATGTCCCGAGTACTGATGAACACCACGTTCGTGGTCACAACGCTTCCCTCATCGTTGTACGTCGTAACATTGGTCGACATAGTGTAATGGCCGGGACGGACCCAGACGGTATGCGGGCCTAATGAACCGCTGGGTACTTGAATGACGGCATCCTGGATGTTGCTGGCCGCCGACGTCCAGCCATTGGTGTAGGGAAGCGTCGGCGTCTGCCCGTCCTGCGCCACGTAATAATCCTTGGCCAGCACACTTGCCGCGCCACAGACCAGCAGAACCACGAGCACCGATTGAATGATCGTTTTCATTTTTTGCGCCTCGATTTTACGAATTCTTCCAACCTCAAATTACTTTTACTCCTTACCATCCTGGAAAAGCAACACCTTTTTTCGGCCCTTTTTTTGGCCCCGGAGTTACTCGCAGCCTTCTGCGGGACGCTCCAGGGCGGCGCGTTCCTCGGGCGCCACCCGCCGGCTGCGGTATCTGCGCTTCTGCCATGCTCTTCGACATGACATCGTTGCGTCAGACCGGTTAGGGATTGAAGGCTTCGGCATCCGTGTGCTGACTGGCGCCTTTCCGAGCCTACGACAGGCTATGACAGGTATGACAGGCTACGACAAGCGGGGGGGCGGGACAGTACAACGGAGGAGAAAACGCAACAGATTCGCTAGGAAACTCGGGGGAAATGGCTGGTGTTTCCTAATGAGTCGAATGGTTGCCCGACTAGGACTCGAACCTAGGCAAACAGATTCAGAATCTGTTGTGCTACCATTACACCATCGGGCAAAAAGCGACGCGTGAGCCGCGTAAAATCCATAGCCTAACCGAGACGCGGCAGGCCCGTCAAGACCGGGCAAAATCCGATCAGACGAATAAGAAGAATTATTAACGCAAAGGCGCAGAGAAAAGTTCGCCGACCACCGCTCCCCCGAATTACCGACTCACCGATTCACCGATTCACCCTCTGGATTACACGCGGAGGCGATACACGTGTTTCACCGATTGTGCTAGGCTGCAATCCATGTCCGCGGTTCACACGGAAATTCTGGAGAGCGACAGTCCCGCCGCGACGGCCGCGCTGGCGGGGCATGTGCTGGCGCGGCTGCCCGGGCGCGCGGTGTTGGCGCTGCATGGCGAACTCGGCAGCGGCAAGACCTGTTTCGTGCAGGGGCTGGCGGCGGCGATGGGCCTGCGCGCGACGGTGACCAGTCCGACTTTTACCCTGGTGCATGAGCACCGCGGCGCCAGGCCGCTGGTGCATATCGATCTCTACCGCATTCGCGACGCCGACGATGCCCTACAGCTGGGGTTCGAAGAATACCTGGCGGGCGAGGGCGTCTGCGCGGTGGAATGGCCCGAACGGGCGGAGGCCTTGCTTCCTCCCGGCACGGTGCACCTGCTTTTCGAGGTGCTGGCGGAGTCCGACCGGCGGCGCATCACGATCCGCTGGCCGGCGGGCCGCGCATCCGCGCGGCCCGCAGGTTGCTTAGCCTAACAGCCTTCAGCCTAAACAGCTTCAGCCTCGGCGTCCGCCGATTCCCTGCGTTGACTTGCCGGGTATTTGCCCATTACTATGACGGACGCCGCATGGATTGTTCCGCGCGGCGTCGGAGGTTCGCTATGCAGTCGGCCACAATGGGCGGAATTCTGCGGCGCACGGGGCTTCTTACCGAAGCCCAGCTTGCCACCGTGCTGCAAAACGCCGGCAAGCCGGATTTCGATGCCGTGGCCGCCGTGGTCCGCGAAGGCTTCGCCGCCGAAGAGCCCCTGCTCCAGGCGCTCGGCAAGGAACTCGGTCTGGATGTCTTTCCCCTGGCCGCCGCCGTGATCGCGCCCGAGATTTTGCAGAAGATTCCCACCAAGGCCGTTTTCCAATACAACGTCATCCCTGTCGCCATGGAAAACGGGGCGCTGTCGGTCGCCATCCACAACCCCTTCGAGCCGGGGCTGGCCGACGCCCTGCGCCTGGCCTCGGGACTGCGCATCCGCCTGGTGCTGTCGCGCGCCCCGGACATCAGCGCCGCCACCAAGAAGTTTTACGGCGTGGGCGCCGAAACGGTCGAAAGGCTGATCGAGGAAGGGCGCATCGAGGTCGAGCCGACGAGCCAGTTCGACAAGGCTGACATCGACGACCTGGACCAGGAAGCCTCGATCGTGCGCTTCGTCAATCAAATCGTCTGGGAGGCCTACCAGGAGCGCGCCACCGATATTCACCTGGAGCCGATGGAGAAGGAGTTGCGCATCCGCTACCGCGTGGACGGACTGCTGCATCAGACGCCGTTGCCGCCGCAACTGGCGCGTTTCCAGAACGCCATCATCTCGCGCATCAAGGTCATGGCCAACATGGACATCGCCGAGAAGCGCCTGCCGCAGGACGGCCGCATCGGCATGCGCATCCGCGGCGAGGATCTGGACATCCGCGTCTCGACCATGCCCACGGTCTACGGCGAAAGCGTCAGCCTGCGCCTGCTGATGCGCGGCAAGCAGTTCATCGGCTTCCATGAGCTCGGCTTGCGCGAACGCGACGCCGGGATCATGCGCCGCATGATCGAACGCCCGAACGGCATCGTGCTCGTGACCGGCCCGACCGGCTCCGGCAAGTCCACTTCGCTCTACGCCTACCTGCGCGAGATCAACACGATCGATCAGCGCCTGATCACCGTCGAGGATCCGATCGAGTACGAAATGCCCGGCGTAAACCAGATCAACGTCAAGTCCGAGATCGGCCTGACCTTCGCCACCGCCCTGCGCCATATTTTGCGCCAGGACCCCGATGTCATCATGATCGGTGAAATACGCGACTTCGAAACCGCCGAGATCGCCATCCGCGCCGCGCTCACCGGGCATCTGGTCTTCAGCACGCTGCACACCAACGACGCCGCCGGCTCGATCACCCGCCTGCTCGACATGGGCGTCGAACCCTTCCTGTTGGCTTCGTCGCTGGAGTGCATCGTGGCCCAGCGTCTCGTGCGCCGGCTTTGCACCGCCTGCAAACGTCCCTACAAACCCGATCCGGCCTTGATCGTGAGCGCGGGTTTCCCCGCCGAGCGCCTGGCCGACACCACGATCTACGAAGCTGCCGGCTGCGAAAAGTGCCGCCAGAGCGGTTACCGCGGACGCATGGGCATCTACGAGGTGCTGGAGATCAATGAGGCCATCGAGACGCTGATTCCCTCCCGCGCTCCGGCCAGCGTGATCAAGCAGAAGGCGATAGAGCAGGGCATGCTCACGCTGCGCAACGACGGCTTCCTGCGGGTGCTGGACGGTTTGACCACCATCGACGAGGTTCTGCGGGTCACTGAGGAATCCGCCTGATCCCATGCCGCTATTTCTTTACAAGGCGCGTACGCGCACCGGCGAACGGGTGGAAGGCACGCTCGATGCCGACTCACGCCGCAGCGCCGCCGCCCAGGTCGAACACCTGGGCTACGTGCCGGTCTCGATCACCGAAACGCAGGTCACCGCCAGCGTCCCCAAAAAAACGGCCGATGCCACCGCCAAACGCCACACCTTCCACTTCCGCGCCCCGCGCGCCGCCCACATGTCCACGCGTGAATCGCTTACCTTCACCACGGAGTTGAGCGACCTGCTGGCGTCGGGCATGAACCTCGGTCACGCCCTCGGGGCGCTCAGCCGGCGCAAGACCGGCAAGGCCACGGACGACGTGGTGCCCGCCGTGCGCGACGCGATCGTGCGCGGCACCAGCCTCTCCGACGCGCTGGCCGCGCATCCGGCTTCGTTCCCCAACCTTTACGTCAGCATGGTTCGCGTCGGCGAAGCCAGCGGCGCCCTGGCGGAGGTGCTGAAACGCCTGGTGGAACATTTCGAACGCGTGCAGGACCTCAAGGAGAAGGTCGTCATGGCGCTGGTTTATCCCGGCATTGTGCTGTTCTTGGGCCTCTGTACGCTGATCTTTTCGATGGTCTTCGTGGTGCCGCGTTTTTCCGTCATTTTCAAGGAAATGGGCCAGACCCTGCCGCTGCCGACGCGCATGCTGATCGGGTCGAGCCACTTTTTGCTGAGTTACGGCTGGTTGCTGCTGCTGCTTCTCGGCGCCGGCATCTACGCCTTCCGCCGCTGGCGGCGCACGCCCGCGGGGCGGATGCGCAGCGACGGCTGGCTGCTGCGCATACCGATGATTCGCGGCATCGTGGCCACCTCCATCTTCGCCAATTTCGCCCGCACGCTGAGCACCCTGCTGGCCAACGGCGTGCCCGCCCTGCAGGCGCTCGGGATCGTGGAGAAGACCGTCAGCAACGCCGTGATCGCCCGTGAAATCCATACCGCGCGCGACCGCGTGACCGACGGCACCACCATTTCCGGACCGCTCGCCGCCGGCGGGGTCTTTCCGCCGCTGATGACCGAGATGCTCGCGATCGGCGAACAGACCGGCGACATGAGCGGCGCCCTGAAACATATCGGCGACCGTTACGAACGCGAACTGGATCGCAACGTCAAGATTTTCACCGCCGCCCTCGAGCCGATGCTGATCGTGGTCGTCGCCGTGCTGGTCGGCTTCGTCGCCGTCAGCATCCTGATGGCCGTCTTCAACCTCACCAGCGGCTTGAACGTGTAGTGGGTAGGCCCTTCATGGCCGGCACTGACGGAGGGTTGAACAACCATGAAGATAACGAAAACGCTCTTTTCGGTCGTAGGGCTACGACATACGCGCGGTTATTCGGCCGCAAAACCAGATGGGAAATCGGACGAAACGACACAAAGTGACCAAAAACCTACGACGCCACTTCGGCCAAATCTACGCGCTCACTTCGGCCCGTAACAGGTGGTTGCGAGAAGAAGCAATTACGGGTCTCCATGTTTGGACCTAACGCACAACACAACAAGCAGGGCAAGACCTATCGCGAGAGTCATTGATGCAGGAACATCACACTTCCTGATCTCGGAGGAAAATGAGTTGGCACTTTTCTGGTATTTATCAGGCGAGTTCGTAGATCAAACGCGCGCCGGTTTCAGGGTGGTAAAAAGCGGCGTGGGTTAAATCTGCGAGGAGTGCGCTGATCG
>CAIYGI010000044.1 GCA_903925685.1 uncultured bacterium | reverse complement strand
TCCATCAGTTGAACCTGACGTTGCCGGAACAACCGCCCCCGCGCCTGGAATATCTGAAGAAAAAATGTGGGGCAGACCTTTGAGCTGAAATCGAAGAAATAAGGCGGTTTTATCCGCGAACGGGGAAAGACGGGTTAGGCTAGCGGCCGAATATGCTTTGAGGTATCAGGATAAATCAGGGATCATCACCAGAGTGCGCCATTCTCATCCGGGATCAGTTTGCCGAGGTAGTTTTCCAATTCGCGCCCGTACTCGGTGTCCTGGCCGGTGATGGCCAGTTGTTTATGCACCAGCAGCAGGCCCTCGGGCCCGGACTCCGCGTCTCCGGCGCTGATGAAACGCGCGGCGGGATTGGGTTCGATCAGACGGCGCAGCGCGCGAACGAAGGTCGTATTGCGTCGGACATAGGGCGGGAGCAGTTCCGGCAAGCGGTGGGCCAGGTCCAGCTTCAGCCGCAGCAATTCCTCGTCCGAGGTCCGGGCGGGATCGGCCAGCGGCACGCCGCGCAGCATTTCGATGCCCACCAGGCCCGCGCTGTAAAGGTCCGACCGGATATCGGCAGGTTCACGGCGGTGCACCTCGGGGGCCATGTAAAGCGGGGTTCCGAGCAGAAAGCCGTAGCGTTCCTGCGCCATCACGGCGCGCCCGAAGTCCACCAGCTTGACGTAGCCAAGGCGGTCCACCATGAGATTGCCGGGCTTGACGTCGCCATGCACAAAGCGGGTATCATGCAAGGCTTCAAGTCCGCGCAGGATCATGCGCAGGATATAGACCGCTATCCCAGGTTGTACGCAGACCCGGCCATTCTCTTCGCGGAAGATCACATCCGTGAAGCGCGCCCATTCGGCCGCCGTGCAGCGGGCGCGCACGGTCGCCAGGTGGCTGCCGTCCAGCAGGAGGCGCAGGTCCACCCCGTCAACCGGTTCCATCTGAAGATAGCCGATCCCGTTGGTCTCCTCGTAGACATCGCGCGCCACCAGATTCGGACTGCGCACAACCTGAAGCCGAGATGTTTGCATGGCGATGCGGCCCATATCGGTCCAATACTTTTCGCTCGTCGGATAGATCGTGGGGTCGAAAAGTTTGATGGCGTGGCGCGTCAGGCAACCGCGCGCGCCCTGGCGGATGCCCAGAAAGACAACCCCTTGCCGGCCGTGGCCCAGCGGGCGCACGAACTGATAGGCTACGGGATAATAAATTGCGGCCTGCCGGATGATCGCATGATAGTTATCGATCAAGGTCGCGCGGGTCATGCCGGTTTCAACCGGCGCCAGACTTGGCAGCGCCTGCTCGTGCGCCGTATCCAGCGCCGTTTCGTTCGATTGCAACCGCAGCCCGGCGCGGGCCAGATCACCCGGGGTATTCACCGTTCGCCCTTCCGAGACATTTTCGCCGCCCGGCGCGGCAAGGACTGCTTACATCCACGGGGGTCCAGGTTGACATAGGTCATGGTCGCCGCGCCGACGAGCCGCTCGCCAACGCATCCGGTCACCGCGACACGCACCGAGGTCGTGCCCGTCCCGGCAACATCGGCGCGAAAGCTCACCATGTCCCCGAGACGCGCCGGGCTGACGAACTGAATCTCCGCCGCGCGGGTTACAAAGCGTCCCCGCGGCCAGGCCGCACGGGCTGCGCAGTAGCCGATCTCGTCCATGGCGGCCATCAGTTCGCCTCCAAAAAGATGCCCTTCGTGATTGAGATGACTGGCCCGCACCACAAACATGCTTTCCGACATAATTTTCGCCTCCCTCGCGCCGCACGCAACATTCTAAATCACGCGCCGGCTTTAGGCGGTCGCGTCGATCCGGTTGCAGCGGCATCCAGACGATACTCCGGCGCCCACTGCCACGTCAGCGTACTTGCGTTTGCGACCACTTGGGTCAGCGAACTGCGGTTAAAACGGCCATTCCACAGTTGTGAGTCCGCATATGTAGTCCAGCGTGATCTTGAAGTGGCAGAGGAAATCTTCCACGCCCAACAGTGGCGGGCAATCGTCATGATCCAGGCAGTCGATCTGAACCGCGGAACTTCGCCAAACAGCGCGATCCGGCAGGGCGGGATGAAGTAATTCCAAAATGAACGAATGCTTCCATGTCGGGACGGGGTGGCCTTCGATACCACATGTGATGTCGGATCGAACACCTTGACCCTTCAAGTTATGGCCAGTCAACTGCGCCAGAGCCTTCGGAAATAGGCACGTGTCGGCTCCGGTGTCAATCAAACAGTCCCATCTGAAGTCCTGTTGCGTGATCGGATTGAAGAGGCGCAATGGCAGGTGTGGCCGAGCCGGTCTGTCAGGCGGTTCGAAGAAAGGGTAGCTATGTCGCTGCCGAGCCATGGTGTCAGAAAACGTAAGTTCTACCCCTCGCCGGCACAAACATCATCGAGAACGGCTTGCCACATTTTCTCGCCTTCCTTGCGGCAGACTCCGCCGTTCGCCCCTCGGCGATGATTCGGGTCCGGTCCTTCACATCCAGAGCGACGAACTTCGACCGAACGTTTCTGATGTTGATCTTGATGCTGTGAGTCATGATTCCATCCACAGTGGCACTACACGAATAATCTAGCCCCCGTTCCATTTTCCGTCAACAAGGGATTCTTTCATCCGGTTGTTAGGGATGGCAGCCAGTGAATAACCACCAACCTAAAACAGTTACAGTCCAGCGCCGTCATCATAATGAGAACGGTTGCGACGCATCGGACGAATGACCACTTGCAGATTTCGCGCCGCCGCGTCCGCCGCCCAGGCGGCGGCGATGCGGTAGCCGGGCACCCAGACGATCTCCTCCCCGCAAACCATCACGGGCAATCCCGCGCGCTCGATCAGCGGCGTCTTGGCGTCGGTGAAAATGTCCTGCAGCTTGCGCGTTCCGCGCAGGCCGAACGGACGCATGCGGTCGCCAGGCCGCCAGGCGCGCAGCGCCAAAGTGCGCCCCGCCCGCACCGTCTCGCTCAAGGTCGCGCGTACGGGCCATACACCAGGCCGCGCGGGACGCTCGCGCGCCACGCCCGCGGCACGGCGCACCGTCACGATCAGCCCCAGCGCCGCCAGCCGCGTAAGGCCTGGCAAGCGCAAGGGCCAGACGCCTGCGCTCGATTCTATTTTGCGCTCTATCTTTAACCGGACCGGCGCCAGGGCGGGACGGTGCAGCACAAGTCGGCCGTAACGGCGTTCCACGCTCCAGCCCGCGGCGAGCGCCAGTCGGCGCGTGCCTCGGCTGGTGGCCGTCAAACGTTCGATGCCCGCCAGACAATCGAAGCCCACCGCCTCCGGCGGCGTGCCGGCCTCGATCAGCCAGCGCCGCAAGGCGCGCCGCCGCAACGCCACCGGCAGCCTGGTCAGGGCCGCCAGATCGCGCGGATCATCCGCCGCGGCCGCGGCGTCGAGCAAGGCATCCTCGTCGCGCGCAATCGCGGCCGTTCGCGCCAGCGTCTCGCGGATGCGCGGATTGAAACGGCGCTCCAGCAATGGCAGCAATTCGTGACGCACACGGTTGCGCAGCATCGCCGTGTCGTTATTGGAAGCATCCTCACACCAGGGCTGACCACGCGCCTGTAGAAAACGCTCGATCTCCGCGCGTGAGACACGCAGCAGCGGACGAATCACTCGCACCCCTTGGAGTTCGACATCCGGGGCAATGCCGCCTAGTCCGGTTGTACCGGCGCCGCGCAGCAGTCGCAGCAATACCGTCTCGGCCTGATCGTCGAGGGTGTGCGCCGTGGCGATCGCGTTCGCCCCCACCCCGCGCGCCGCGCGCACGAGAAAATCGTAGCGCGACTCGCGCGCGGCCATCTCCAGCGACAGTCGCCGCCGCCGGGCGCGTTCAGCCACACGCGCGCGGCCTGAGATCAGCGGTATCGAAAGAGACTGCGCCAGCCTTTTGACGAAATTGGCATCCGCGGCGGCCGCGGCGCCGCGCAGGCCGTGATTGAGATGGGCCACGCTAAGGCGCAACTTGAGCGCTGGGGCCAGCGCATGCAAAGCCAGCAGAAGCGCCGTGGAGTCGGCGCCGCCGGAAACCGCGACCAGCAGATGCCCGCCGCGCGGCAACAAACGCCGATCCAGCGCCAGACCGGCAGCCCGGCCCGGCCGTCCCACCAAACCGCGCGGCGCGTTCACAGCACCTCACACGCCCGGCGTAAGCCGGCTGACGCCGCCCATGTATGGCACCAGGGCTTCCGGCAGCACAATCGTGCCGTCGGCCTGCTGTCCATTCTCCATCAGCGCCACCACCAGGCGCGCCAGCGCGACACCGGAGCCGTTGAGGGTGTGGACAAAGTCCAGTTTGCCGTCGGAGCGGCGGTAGCGGATATTGGCGCGGCGCGCCTGGAAACCCTCGAAGTTGCTGCACGACGAAACTTCCAGCCAGCCGTTCTGGCCGGGGGCCCACAGTTCGAGATCGTAGCACTTGGCGGCGGCGAAACTGATATCACCCGTGCAAAGTTCCAGCACGCGGTAATGCAGCCCGAGCGCCTTGAGAATATCCTCCGCATGGCCGACCAGTTTCTCCAGCTCGTCGTAGGATGTCGAAGGCTCCACAAAACGCACCATTTCCACCTTGTCGAACTGGTGGACGCGGATCAGGCCGCGCGTCTCCTTGCCGGCGGAACCGGCCTCGCGGCGGAAGCAGGGCGTATAGGCCGTGTAGGCGATCGGCAGCGGACGCTCGATGATCTCGTCGCGCAGGTAATTGGTCACCGGCACTTCCGCCGTGGGAATCAGCCAGAGATCGTCCCCCGGCACGGCGTACATATCCTCGGCCATCTTGGGCAGCTGGCCGGTGCCGTACATCGAGGCCGAGTTGACCACGAAGGGAGGCGACATTTCAACGTAGCCGTGTTCGCGGACGTGGAAATCCAGCATGAACTGGACGAGCGCCCGTTCCAGACGCGCGCCCTGTCCGAGGTAGAGCGGAAAGCCAGCGCCAGTCATGCGCGCGGCGCGCGGGAAGTCAAACATCCCCAGCGTCTCGCCCAGTTCGACGTGCGACTTCGGGGAGAAGTCGAAGACACGCGGCGTGCCGACAACGCGCGCCACGCGATTGCCGCTGGCGTCGGGTCCCACCGGCAGGCTGGCATGCGGGGTATTCGGGATGCGCAGCAGCAGATCGCGAAAGCGCTGGTCAAGCTCGCGCACCCTGACATCGGTATCGCGAATGCGGTCGCCCAGCGTGCGCACTTCAAGCTCGCGTCCGGCCGTGTCCTCGCCCTTGGCGCGGGCTGCGCCGATGGCCTTGGATGAACGGTTGCGCTCGCCCTTCATGCGGTCAACATCGGTCAACGCCTGGCGGCGCTCCAGATCGGCGGCCAGCAGCTGATCGAATAGCTCCAGATCTGCGCCGCGCTTGATCAGCCCAGCGCGGACCTGGTCCGGATTTTCGCGAATCGTCTTGATATCCAGCATGCCGAGATCTCCCCAGGCTTCAAGCCCGCTGGCGCGTAAGATACACAAACAGGGCCGCAAACCACAACCCAAGAGAAAAATCCGTTATCGCGGAAAGACTCGTTTCTTATGCCACAGGTGTTTTAACGGCCTGCCACAAGCGGTTTAGCCCGATAATCCACGCCGCCAGGAATTTCTTCGCAGCAACCGGATCCGTCAGCGGAGATTCCTGATGGGCAACACGGGTGTTTCTGAAATCGTTGATCTCAGTGACACATACGAGCAACTCCCTTCCGCCGCTGAAACGGAATTCGCCTTTCACCGCCTCAAAAATACCGGTCAGTTTGGTGTTGTCGTTAAGCGCATATTCGAGACAGTTGCGAAGCAGGCCAAGCGGTGAGACGCCGTTCCTGTAAACCAGCGTTTTCTTCAGGTTGCGGGCCAGTTGCTCGTAATGCGGAATCGTCCTGCGGTCGGCGGGACCAAAATAGGGATCAAACCAATCCTTTTGTTCCTGCATGTTGCCGGGCATCCGAGGGGTCAGTTTTTGCAGGATCAACCCCTTCGCCGTCTCATCGACCACACCAAGCAGGGCCGTGAACACGGGGGCATAATTCACACCCGGTTTCTTCTCGAAAAAACGGAATAGTGAGATGGCTTCGTCCGCCGCTTTCCGCAACCTTTCCGGCAACGCGGAAAGCACTTTCTCGTCAACCAGTCCCTTGGCCTCGGCCACTTGGGTTTCAAGCATTCCGAGCCCGGCGAACAGCGGCAACTCCTCGCGGAATTTTTCCGCGTTTGTCAGGTCGTGCAGGGCTGGCGCGCACATCCGCGCAAGTTCGGAGAACGTGCCGCCATGAAAGCGCTGGAAGACGCCCTCCGGCACAAACACGTATTCCCATTTAACCCGAAGTTCCAGCGTCTTTTGATGCGCCTTTCATGCTCAAACCCTTGATAGCAGCGAGTTTGCTCGCGAAAACGGCTTCTTTTTCCGTTCCGTTTGTCCCCATGTAAATATTATAAATAACAATAATTAGCTTGCATTAGC
>CAIYGI010000043.1 GCA_903925685.1 uncultured bacterium | reverse complement strand
GCCGCGTCATCCCCAAACCATTCCACAAACTCCTGGTACGTGCGCGGATAGTCGATTCCGGCCTTGGGTCCTATGCGGTCGTCCATGCCCACGGACACTACACCTTGTGGTCGTTTGCGTCAAGTGGATACCCCCTTTTTCCTAAAATCGTCAAAGCACCGGACTTGCCGCCAAATCACGTCGAGGCCAAACGTTTCTCCGTGTTCTACCGCAGCAATCAGGCCGTCAAGAGTGTCAGCCTCGACATACCAGCCGGACGCGTGACCGCCATTATCGGTCCCAGCGGTTGCGGCAAGAGCACTCTGCTGCGGGCGATAAACCGCATGAACGACCTGGTGCCTGGCTGCCGCACCGAGGGGAAACTGCTTTACGGAGGGCAGGACTTGTACAGTCCGGACGTGGATGTGGTCATGCTGCGCAGGCGGGTTGGGATGGTGTTTCAGAAACCGAATCCATTCCCGAAATCCGTGTTCGACAACGTGGCTTACGGCCCGCGCTTGCATGGCGGTTTGGACAGTGGGAACCTTGCGGAAACCGTCGAGCGCAGTCTTGTGGATGCGGCGCTGTGGGCTGAAGTCAAGGACCGCTTGAATGAAAACGCGATGGGACTTTCCGGAGGACAGCAGCAACGATTATGCATCGCGCGCGCGCTGGCGGTGAACCCCGAAATCCTGCTGATGGATGAACCGACATCGGCGCTCGATCCCAAGGCCACGCTGCGCATCGAAGATCTGATCGACGACTTGCGAGGCAAGTACACGATCATTATCGTCACCCACAACATGCAGCAAGCGGCCCGTGTTTCGGACTTCACGGCGTTCATGTACGAGGGAGTCCTGATTGAGTTTGGCGTGACAAGGGAAGTGTTTACCAATCCGAAAGAGAAACAGACCGAGGACTACATCACCGGACGGTTCGGTTGATAAGGAGAATGAACGCATGAGTGCGCACCTGCAAAGAGACGTCGACAAGTTGAAGCAACAGATTCTGGCGCTGAGCGCCGAAGTGGAGAGCGAGGTCAGGACGGCCGTCCGCGCGATCGAAGATCGGGACGAGGAACTTGCCAGGCAGGTTGTTGACCGCGAGGAGCAGACCAACATTACGGAAGTGGATGTCGAAGACAACTGCCTGAAGATACTGGCGCTGCATCAACCCGTGGCTGCGGACCTGCGTTACATCATTGCCGTGCTGAAGATCAATCAGACGCTGGAGCGAATTGGCGATCTGGCCGTGCACATTGCCAAGCGTGGACTGTTCCTCTGCGGACAACCTCCGCTCAACATGCCCTTCCGGCTTGGCGAAATGGCGGACAAATCACAAGGCATGTTGAAGAAGGTGCTGGATGCTTTCGTGAACCTGAACGATGCGACCGCACACGAGGTCTGCGCCGCCGACAACGAGGTGGATGCTATCAATCGCGACATTCTTAAACAGGTGAAAGCGGCGGTGATGCAGAATCCCGCTTTGCTGGAACCGCTCTTGCAGATCATGCATATTGCGCGGCATCTCGAGCGGATTGCGGACCACGCGACCAACATCGCCGAAGATTTGATTTTTCTGGTCGAAGGCCGGATTGTACGGCACACCCAGGAGGTTTCGGACAAGGCCAACCAGGAGACGTAAGACTCGACAGCGGTACAACCTTGACGCCGCGCGCAAATGCGCTTAGGTTCTTGCCCAGTTATGCCTACCGTATTGGAAACATTGCAGGCGCGCGGATTGTTCGAGGCGATGACCAGCCCCGAACTGGCCGCGCATGTGCGCCAGCCGACGGCAGTCTATGCCGGTTTCGACCCCACCAGTCGTTCGCTGCAGATCGGCAATCTGGTCGCGATCATGGGGCTGGCCCACTTTCAGCGCGCCGGGCACAAGGTTCTGGCCCTGATCGGCGGCGCCACCGGCATGATCGGCGATCCCTCGGGCAAGAGTCAGGAACGACCGCTGTTGAGCGCCGCGGATGTGGCCGCCAACATTGAGGGCATCCGTGAAAACCTGGGACGCTTCCTCGACTTCGAAAGCCGCACTGCCCCGGCCAAAATCGTCAACAATCATGAGTGGATGAAGGCCTTCAGTTACATTGACTTCCTGCGCGAAGTCGGCAAACACTTCCGCATCAGCGCCATGCTGGCGCGCGAGAGCGTGCGGGCGCGCATGGAGAGCGAGACGGGGCTGAGTTACACGGAGTTCAGCTACCAGTTGCTGCAGGCTTACGACTTCATGCACCTCTGCGACACCGAGGGCTGCCGGATCCAGATCGGCGGCTCGGACCAGTGGGGCAATATCACGGCCGGAACCGACCTGATCCGCCGCCTGCGCGGGGTGGAAGCCTTTGGCCTGACCTTTCCCATCCTCTGCGATCATACCGGCGCCAAATTCGGCAAGAGCGCGGGCAACGCGGTCTATCTCGATACCACACGCACATCGTGCTACGACTTTTACCAGTACTTCCTGCGGACCGACGACCAGGATGTCATCCGCTACCTCAAGATCCTCACCTTTCTCCCGCTGGAATCGATTACGGCCATCGAGGAAGCCACCCGCACGGCGCCGGACCAACGCCTCGCGCAACGCACGCTGGCCGAGGAACTGACCCGCATGGTGCACGGCGAGAGCGGCCTGCGCGCCTCGGAACAGGCCAGCGCGGCCCTCTTCGGCGGCACGCTGACGGGACTCAACGCGGTGGACTTGCTGGCGGTTTTCACGCAGGCGCCGTCCTGCGAACTGCCGCGCGCACAGGTCGTGGGCCAGCCCCTGGCGGACGTGGCCGTCGCCGCCGGGCTGGTCGCCAGCAAAGGCGCGGCGCGGCGGCTGATCGCGGACGGCGGCTTTTATGTCAACAACGAACGCATGACCGACGCGGCGGCCTGCGTCTCGCCAAGCCAGGCCATCGAAGACCGTCTGCTCGTGCTGCGCCAGGGTAAGCGCAACTATCGCCTGGTCAAGCTCGTCTGAGCCGCCACGGAAGCGGTATGACCCAGGACTGGATCGTCATCCACGGCGCGCGGGAGCACAACCTGCGCAATCTCACCGTGCGCCTGCCGCGCAACCGTCTGAGCGTGATCACCGGCCTCAGCGGGTCGGGCAAGTCTTCGCTGGCCTTCGACACCCTCTTCGCCGAGGGCCAGCGGCGTTACGTGGAAAGTCTCTCGCCCTACGTCCGGCAGTTCCTCGACCAGATGTCCAAACCCGACGTGGACAGCATTGACGGCCTTTCGCCCGCAATTTCGATTGAACAACGCTCCGCCGCCGGGACGCCGCGTTCGATCGTGGCCACGACCACCGACATCCATGACTATTTACGCCTGCTTTGGGCCCATGCCGGCGTGCCGCACTGTCCGCGCTGCGGCCGCCTGGTCGCCGCGCAAAGCGCGGCGCAAATCGTGCGCTCGCTGCTGGAACGGCCCGAAGGCACCCGCCTGACGCTGCTCTCCCCGCTGGTGCGTGGACGCAAGGGCGCCCATCTGGAGGTCTTCGACGCCGCCCGCCGCCAGGGCTTTGTGCGGGCGCGGGTGGATGGCGAGATCGCCGATCTCGACGCCCTGCCGGCGCTCGACAAACGCCGGGCACATACGATCGAACTGGTGGTGGACCGGCTGGTGTTGGGCGAAGCCATCCGCGCCCGACTGGCCGATTCGGTGGAACTGGCCTTGCGCCAGGGCGAGGGCGTGCTGGTGGCGCTGATGCAATCCGTCGGCGCCGCGCCACAGGAACAGGTCTTCGCCGAACGGCTGGCCTGCGCGGAGTGCGGCATCAGTTTCGCCCCGCTGACCGCCCGCCACTTTTCCTTCAACAGTCCCCATGGCGCCTGTCCCCACTGTAGCGGACTGGGGGTCCGTCTGGTGCCCGATCCGGCGCTGGTCATTCCCGACCACTCCAAGCCGCTCCAAGAAGCGATTCCCGCCTGGCGGCGCGGCGGACGGCGGATGATTTTATATTACCGGTGGGTTCTAAGAGCACTGGCAGAACACTACGGGGTGGAAGTAACCACGCCTTACTCGAAACTGCCCGCGTCTTTTCGCGAGGCGCTGTGGCATGGCTCGGGCGAGGAGGCGATTTCCTTCGGTCGCGGACGCGGTCCAAACTCGCACCGCCGCGAGAAACCTTTCGAAGGACTAATGCGCAATCTCGAACGGCGCTATCTCGAAACCGAGAGCGAGAGTTTTCAGGCGCTGCTGCGCACCTACATGCGCCGTCAACCCTGCGACGTTTGTCACGGCGCGCGCCTGAAACCAGAGTCGCTGGCGGTAACCGTGGGCGATCTTTCGCTGGCCGCTTTTTTGAAACTTTCCGTGCGCGATGCGCTGACGAATATCGACCGCCTGCCGCTTTCCGAGACCGACCGCCATGTCGTCGGCAACGTCGTCCGCGAAGTGCGCGAGCGCCTCTCTTTCCTTCAGGAAGTCGGGTTGGACTACCTCACGCTCGACCGCGAGAGCGCGACGCTTTCGGGCGGCGAATCGCAGCGCATCCGGCTGGCGACCCAGATCGGCTCGCACCTGACCGGCGTGCTCTACGTGCTGGACGAGCCCAGCATCGGCCTGCACCACCGCGACAACCAGCGCCTGCTGCGCACACTCGAACGGTTACGCGACGGCGGCAATACGGTGGTGGTGGTCGAACACGACCGCGACACGATCCAGGCGGCCGATTACGTGGTGGACCTGGGCCCCGGCGCCGGGCGCCTGGGCGGTGAGCTGCTATTCCAGGGGCCGCCGGCGGAACTCGCGCGCAGCGGTACGACGGCCACGGCGCGTTATCTGCGCGGCGAACTGGGCGGCGCGGCGCCGGTGCGCAAAGCGCCGGAGAACGGCTGGATTACGATCGTGGGCGCCCGCGCCAACAATCTCAAGAATGTGACGGTGCGCTTTCCGCTGGGACTGCTGGTCTGCGTGACGGGCGTCAGCGGCAGCGGCAAGAGCACGCTGGTGGACGACATTCTGCGCCGCGCGGCCTTCCTGCAGGTGGGATTGATGACCGACCCGCCGGGCGACCACGATTCCGTCAAGGGGCTGCAACAGATCGACCAGGTGGTGGAAATCGACCAGTCCCCCATCGGCCGCACCCCGCGCAGCAATCCGGCCACCTACAGCGGCGCGTTCGATTTGATTCGCGACCTGTTCTCCCGCCTGCCGGCCTCCAAGGTGCGCGGCTATGGACCCGGCCGCTTCAGCTTCAACGTCAAGGGCGGACGCTGCGAGTCGTGCAAGGGCGATGGCATGCGGCGGCTGGAGATGCACTTCCTGCCCGACGTCTACGTCCCCTGCGAGGAATGTGGCGGCCTGCGGTATAACCCCGAGACTTTGGAAATGCGCTATGGCGGGCGCACGATCGCCGAGGTGCTGGCGCTGACCGTGGACGAGGCTTTGCCGGTCTTCGAAGCCGTGCCGCGGATCGCGCGCCGCCTGCGGGCCATGGAAGAGGTCGGCCTCGGCTATGTGGCGCTTGGCCAGGCAGCGACCACGCTTTCAGGCGGCGAGGCCCAACGCCTCAAACTGGCGTCGGAACTGGCGCGGCCGGGCACGGGCCGGACGCTCTATCTACTAGACGAACCGACCACCGGGCTGCACGCCGCCGACGTCGAACGCCTGGTGACCGTGCTCGAACGCCTGCGCAACGCCGGCAACACGGTGCTGGTGATCGAACACAACCTGGACGTGATCCGCCGCGCCGACTACCTGATCGATCTTGGTCCCGAGGGCGGCGACGCCGGCGGCCAGGTCGTCGCCACCGGCACCCCGGAAGCCGTTGCGGCCTGCCCCACCTCCCACACCGGCGCCGCCTTGCGCAGCGACGGGAAGAGCGCCGTCGTGTGATGCGGAAAGGTCAACTGCTCGACGTAATCGCCTCAGGAGAGGCCGTCATCCCGCAGGATGTTGCAGTAGTTCCAGAGTTCTTGGGACGAATTGTTGTGGGTTGCTCATGCGTGGGATTTGTTCACGCGGAGGGCGAGTGAGTGTTGACGATGCGTTGAGTTCTTGAGGTCGTTGCGCTAAAGTTGCTGAAGTTCATCACTTCTTCCTCCGCGCCTCCGCGCCTCCGCGTGAGCCGTCTTCAATTTCTTGTCCGCGGCGGTATCGTCGAATATTAATGGTGCGCCCATGATTAAGATTGGTTCACGCGGATGCGCGGAGACGCGGAGGCGGGGAGATTGTTGACTATACGGTGAAGGCCTTCTTTGAGGGTTACGGCGCCAAAGTTGATGAGGAGTCCAACGGGAAGATGCATGAGGCGAAGGTAGGTCAGGAGTTGTTTGCCGTGAACGGGGGCGAGTTTCTCCACGGATTTAAGTTCTATGATCACTCGGTCGTCGACCAGGATGTCAACGCGAAATCCCTCATCGAAAATCATACCGTCATATTCGAAGCGAACCACTTTCTGACGTTCAACCTTGAGACCGCGCTTCTCAAGTGCCCGAGCCAGCACAGCTTCATAGACTGACTCAAGGATACCCGGCCCGAGGTCCATGTGAATCTTCACCGCCGCATCCACAATCGTTCCCGTGATTTCATCCAGTTCTTTCATATCTTCCTCCGCGACCGCCGCGCCTCCGCGTGAGGCATCTTCATTTACTTCACCGCCACGGATATTTTCAGGAAGTGCTCGATGGTTTCGTCGGGCTGAAGTGTTTTGAGCGTGCCGTTTTGCTGCTCCACCGACTGCCCGTCGGGGTGGCAGTTGGCCGGCTCCAGGCCCATGACGTATTCCTGCTGCCCCATCATCTTCCACTGCGTGAAAAACGGCAGTTCGATCTTGCGGTAGGCCACCTCCAGCTTCAGCCCGCAGTCGGGATTGCTCAGCGTCATGCGGGCCAGGCCATCGGCATCCGGCTCGATGTCGTGATAGAAGCACTGCTCGACATAGCCGGCCGTCGGCGGCTGGCAGCTCGCCCAGGCCGCGAGACCCGCGGCCGCTGTCGCGTTCCTGGGCGTCGTGCTGCGCGCCTTGGCCTTCAGCAGCGCTTGCTCGCCAAGCAGCGGGAAGCCGGCGTTGATGTGGTAAAGCAGCATCAGCGGCGCCGGCCGCACGCCGCGGTTGGCGATGCGATCGCAGATCGTGATGCAGTTGGAGCCGAGCGCCGTGGAGATGGTCCGGCGGCATTCCAGGTTTTCGGCAAAGAAGCTGACCTCGCGCAGCAGGCCCGTTAACTTCAGGCAGTATCGACCGTCTTCCCAATTCTCCGACAGGGACGGATTTTCGGCCGGCGTATTCGAAAGCCGTCCATGCTGCCCCAGCGGGCCGTTCAAGCGCATGCCGGACTCGGCTTCAGGCGTGCCGACGTTGGAAAGGCCGCAGCCGGTCAACAGCCCGCCGCCGAAACTGCGCAGCCAGCGGAACCCATCGGGCTCGTAATAAGCCGGATGCACGATGCCGACGGGCGTCAGATAGCTCAACGGAATACCCTTGAAAGTGGCGCGGCCGATGTCCATGCCGCGGTCGAGCAGGACTTGAAACGAAAGTCCGCTGCCGTTGTCGAAATCGGCCACGCGCACCCCGCGGCCCAGTCCGTCATCGAGTACGCTGTTGTGCGCGCCGGCCAGCTGTTTCATGGCGCCGATATAGGGCTTGAGCTGTTGGGCGGTCATCTGTGTGTGACTGTTCATAAACGGTCGTCCCTCGTCAAAGACGTTGCGAAATCCGCATCCAAACCACCTCCGCTTCACCATCCCATTTCCCCCACAGCGCCTCAAGGCCGGCGCGAATTTTCCGGCGGTCGTCGCCGAATAATTTTCGCGCGCCCAGCACGGCGCCTTCCGCCAACACGGCCGGTTCCAGCCCCTGGCTCACAACCAGGCGGAGCGCGCCGATCAAGCGGTCATCCCAGGCGAGCTTGCGTTCCAGATCGCGGCAGACGCGTTCCACGCGATCGGTCAGGAAGGGGTTGACCATGCGCTGGAGCAGATCATCGGCATAGGCGGCAAAGCCGGCCGGCGTAAAGAGTTCGTCCACCCCGGCCCGCTTCCGGCACAGCGCCGCGCCGACTTCCCCGACAAAGGCCAGGCGCGCCCGCTCCAGCAAGGCGGGTTGACTGGAGATTTCGTCCATCAGCTGCAAGCCGCTCTGCTGCGCGTGCAATCCGAGCCAGAGATGCAGCGCATTATGGCCATAAAGCTTGGCTTCCTCGAAGGGCAGCAGGTCGGGCTTGGCAATCAGGTTCCGCACCTGCCGCTGTTCAATACCGTCGCAGGACTGGATCAGGATCCGATTGAACTCCTCGACGAGATGTCCGCGATCGGCCTGTGGTGTCAGTGCGGGCAGTTTGCGCCGCGCGCATTCCGCGGCAGGGAGCACACCGCTCATCTTCCCGATCACCGTATTCAGGTAATGCGTGGCGGGATACGAACCGACGGCGGCCTCCAGCGCCTCGGCGGCATGGTTGTGATTCTCCGCCGCGTAGACAAAGCGCCGGCGGTCAGGCGCGCGCGCCAGGCCCTCGTGCAGCCAGCCCTGGATGTGCCGGTAAAAGGCGATGCTCGGCAGCGCCGTGGCAATCTCGCCCGCCCCGGCAGCCACGGCGATCAACTGTTCACGCTCCGCCGGAACGGACGGATTGAATACTTCCAGGCCGGTGATGGTGTGCGAGGTCACGGCCTTGCCGGTCGCGACATTGAACTGAAGCTTGCCGCCGCTTTGGCGCAGCGCCGCGACCAGCGCGGCATCCACGTCGGCGATCACGAGACGTTCGAACCCGCCGCGGAACGCGCCGTCGAGAAAGATGCTGGTCTGGATGGGTCCGAGGCCGATACCGAGAAAGATTTGCATATAAAATTATATAGCATGTTTAGCAGCGGTTTGAGA
Organism: uncultured bacterium; assembly: GCA_903925685.1. Classification (GTDB taxonomy): domain Bacteria; phylum Verrucomicrobiota; class Kiritimatiellia; order CAIKKV01; family CAIYGI01; genus CAIYGI01. Next base: position 6,611 of record CAIYGI010000043.1, on the reverse strand, counting down.
GCGAATACTTCAAGGTCTAACCCGGCGGCCAGGCAGTCGTCACCGTCCTATCCCATGGCCTTGTTCATCGAAATGATCGGCAGGATGATGGAGAGGACAACTAACAGCACAAAACCGCCGATCAGCAGGATCAGCAGCGGTTCCATGACCCCAAGGGCGCGGGTGATGAAGCGCTCCCAGCGGTGTTGAAAGGCGTCGCCGCCGCTTTCCAGCATGCGTTCCAGCGAGCCGCTGGCCTCGCCGGCCTGAATCCAGGCCGGCAGCATTTCCGAAAGAATCGGCACGCGCCGGAAGACCTCGGCCAGGCTGCGGCCATGCCTCAGGGCGTCGCCCTCCTCCGCCACCCGCGCGCCGAGCCAGACGCTGCCGGTGGCCCGGCCGGCCAGGCGCACGGCTTCGACCAGCGGCACGCCGCCGCGCAAAAGCACGGCCAGGGTGCGGGAGCAACGCAAGCCCGCGACCAGCCGCCGGCCGCGGCCCACCACCGGCAGGCGGAAGAGGCGGCGGTCCCAGCGCAGGCGATAGTCCGCATCCCCCCGCAGCCGCCGGCGCATGGCCCAGACCGCCGCCGCACCGCCTGCGATCGCGAGCGGCAGAATCCAAATCAGCGTCTGGCCCACATGCATCATGACGCGCGTCAGCAACGGCAGCGGCACGCGGCTTTGGGCCATCAAGACCTTGCCGGCCGAAGGAATCACCACACCGAGCATGATCGTGGCCATGATCAGGGCAAAGCTGAGGATGATGCAGGGATAGATCATGGCAGAGACGATGCGCTCGCGCAGGCGCTGCTCCTCTTCCAGAAAGCCCGCCAGCTTTTCGAGCATCTCCCCCAGCCCGCCGGAGCGCTCGCCCACCTCCAGAATGGCCTGTTCAAGCGGCGTCACTTCGCGCCCCGCTTCCGACACGGCCGCGGCCAGCGGAGCGCCGTCGCGCACGCGGTCGCGCACGCCCGCCAGCACATTGGAAACCTCCGCCAGTTCGGGCGACTGGATCAGCATCTCGATCGCGCTCACCAGCGGCATGCCGGCGTTCAGCAGCACGCCCAGTTCGCGGTACACAAAGGCGCGCGTCTCGGCCTTGAAAGCGCCGCCGCGTTGACGCGGCGTGGTCGCGGCTTCGGAGGGAATCAGGGTCTCGGGCATCAGCCCGCGCTCCGCCAGCTTGCCGCGCGCGTCGCGCAGATCCAGCGCTTCGATCAGGCCGCGGCGCGCGGTCCCGGCGGCGTCGAATCCCTTGTACGCAAACGTCCGCATCTCCGGCCTTAGGCGACGCGGCCCACGACGTAAAGCACTTCCGACAGGCTGGTCTCGCCGGCCAGGGCCTTGTCGAGGCCATCCTCCACCAGCGAAATGCGGCAGACGCCCGGCATGACCCGCAGCTTCTCCGCGGCATCCGCGCCGTGCCGGATCACGGACTGCGCGGCCTCGTCGATCATGTACAGCTCGAAAATTCCGACCCGCCCCATAAAGCCCTTCAGACAGGCATCGCAACCAGTTCCGGCGGCCCACAGCGCGCGGTCGCCGATCCGGCGCGCCGCGCTGCCCAGCGCCCTGAGGTCGGCCTCCGACGCGACGGCCGGCACGCGGCAGTGTGGGCAGAGCCGCCGCACCAGCCGCTGGGAGAGCACGCCGCGCAGCGACGCCGCGAGCAGGTACGGTTCGACGCCGATGTCCATCATCCGCACCACGGCGCTGGGCGCATCGTTGGTATGCAGGGTGGTCAGGACCAGGTGGCCGGTGAGCGCCCCGCGCACGGCGATTTCGGCCGTCTCGGCATCGCGCGTCTCGCCGATCAGAATCACGTCTGGATCCTGGCGCAGCATGTGCCGCAGGCCGCGCGCGAAGGTCAGACCGATCTTGGCCTTGACCTGCATCTGGCCGATTTCGGGCAGCTGATATTCGATCGGTTCCTCGATCGTCAGCACATTGCGGCCCGTCGTGTCGGTCTGCCGGATGGCCGCATACAGCGTGGTCGTCTTGCCGCTGCCCGTCGGTCCGCTCACGATGATCAGCCCGTGCGGCTCTTCCAGCAGGCGCTGGAACGGTTCCAGCACGACGGGCGGCATGCCGAGATCGTGCAGCGTGACACGGGAGCTGTCGCGGTTGAGCAGGCGCAAGACGACCCGTTCGCCCTCCGCCACCGGCAGGGTCGAAACGCGTATGTCGATCTCGCGCTCGCCGATCCGCACCCGCGCCTGGCCGTCCTGGGGCAGGCGGCGCTCGGCGATGTCCATGTGCGACATGACCTTCAGCCGCGAGACCAGCGCCCGCTCCAGGTGCTTGGGCGGGGCGGACTGCTGGTAGAGCACGCCGTCCACGCGGTAACGGACGCGGATATGATTATCGAAAGGTTCGATATGAATATCCGAGGCCCGCGCCTTGAGCGCCTCGAGCAGGATCAGGTTGACCAGTTGCGTGACCGGGGCATCGCCGCCCGCCGCGCGCAGCAGGTCATCGCTCCGCACATCGTCCGGCGTCTCGCCCGTCTCGCGCGCCTGCATGTCGCGCAGGAAGCCCTCGGCGGTTTCCGACTTCTTTTCGTAGCAGCGGTTGATGGCCGCGCGGATATCCTCGATCCGCGCGCCCAGCGGCAGCAGGTCCACCCCCAGCAGCAGCGCCAGTTCCTCCTGGCGCGCGCTGACGGCCGGATCGGACGTCAGCACGGCAACGCGACCTTCCCAGCGCACGGGCAGCAGCGCATGGGCTTGGGCCCATTCCACCGGAACTTTGGCAACCAGCGCGGGGTCCAGCAGATGGTCGGGGATTTCGTCGAAAAAGCGAATGCCCAACTCCAGACATACCGCACGGCAATCTTCCTGCAGCGGCTTGGACGGCGTGTTGTGCCTGTGCGTAGTCATACGGGATTTCCCCGTCCTCATGGACGCGGCAGGTCGTTGGTTCCGACGCCCATCACGACGCTGGCGGCCGGCATGCCGGTCCGCCGCCCCAGGTTCTCCGTCGCCTTGTCGGCGGCGGCCGTGGCCGTGACCACCCGCGGCGTCACGAAAATGATCAGGTTGGTGCGCTCCACCGAATCCTTGGTATGCCGGAAGAACCAGCCCAGCAGCGGGATGGAACCCAGAATCGGCACCCGCGCGATGGAACTGCGCCGATCCTCGCGAATCAGGCCGCTGATGACGATCGTCCGGCCGTCCGGCACCGTGACAGTGGTCGAGACCTCGCGCCGGGCGATGGTCGGCGTGAAGTTCGCGTCCGGTCCGGAGCCGGTGGTCTGGGTCACGGCTTCGATGATCGGATTGAGAATCAGCGTTACATCGTGGTTCGGGTTGATGCGCGGCGTCATCTTCAGCTTGATGCCGACATCCATGCGTTCGATGTTCTGAATCACGTCCCGCGCCGTGCCAGCGCCGGCGCTGATGGTGGACTTCAGGATCGGGATGTTATTGACCACGCTGACCGAGGCTTCCTTGTTGTTTTGGGTCAGCAGCGGCACGTTCGAAAGCACCTTGAAGTCGCTCTTCGACTTGACCGCATTCAGGTTCAGGGCGGCCGGATAACTCATGATGGGGTTGCCGTTGTTATCGGTGCCTGAACGGTAGCCCAGCCCGAAGGAGATGCCGTTCGGAAAGAGGTTGTTTTGCAGGGAATTGAGCAGCGTCGCCGAACCGGCATCGGGCTCGGTGACCGCGCCCTGCAGGGCCATCTTGCCGTTTTGACTGGGGACCTTCACCGCCGCGATCTGCATGCCGAATTCCGAACCGTCGGCCCAGCTGGTTTCGGCGATCAGCACCTCGATCAAGACCTGTTCGGGCATGCTGTCCAGTTGGGCGATCAGGTCGCGAATGCGCTCGAAATCGATCGGCGAGGCGTCCACCAGCAGGGCGTTGTTGGCCGCGCTCGGTTCGATCCAGATGCGCCGCCGCGGATCGGCCGGGCGGCTGCCGCCGGAATAGACGATCTGTTGCGGCGCCGTCCTGCCGCTGCCCGGCGCGGTGCTGGTGTTGCCGAAGAGATTATTCAGCGCCCTGGCCGCTTCGTCGGAACTCAGGTAATTCAAAAACACGGTGTGCAGGTTGCCCAGCCCGCTGGGCGACATAACGTCTATTTTTGCCACCGTGCTCTTGAAGTCGCTGATGTCGGCCGGCGCGCCAATGGCCACCACGCTGTTGGCGTAGGGAACGGCGACCAGGCAAAACGAAAGGTTGTTCGGACTGGCATTGTTGGGCGTCTGCCCCGACGCGGCCTGCGTGACCTTCTCGCGCCGGCTGTAGATATCGTTGAACTGCTGCGCCACTTCCGTCGCGTCGAGATAACGCAGCGCGACAACTTCCGTCCCAACGCCAAGCCCGGGTTGGTCCAGCTGCGCGATCAGCGCCTCCATGCGGCGGATGTTGCCGACGGTATCGGTGATCACCAGGTGATTGGAACTTTCCACCGCCGCGATGGCGCTGACCTTGTCCCGGCCCATGACGCCGTCCAGCGCCTTCTTGATCTCAAGCGCGTTGCGATTTTGCAAACGCACCAGGCGCGTGACGATCCCGGTTCCGGTGAACACGGCGTTGCCGGACACCAGCGGCGCAGGCGGCATGCCCCGCGGCGGCAGGAGCACCACGCGCGCAACCTGGCCCTGATCGATCAATCCACAGCCCGCGGACTCCAGCACGCCGACAAAGAGGGGGTACAGTTCCGACACCGGCACGCCCGGCGCGACCACGGTAATCCGCGCCTTGACGGCCTCGTCCACCATGAAACTGCGCCCGGTCAAATCGCTCATCAACTTGACCAGCGCCCGCACGTCCACCTGATCGAAAGAGAAATTGACCGTGCCGTTGGAATTGGTCAGCATCGCGGCCGTGATCGCCGTCGAGGTTGAGATGCCGCTGTAGGAGGATGACGACAACCCGGCGCCCTGCGCTCCGGCCGATGCGGCGCCGAGCGCCAGCAGGCTCAGCATCGTCAAAAACACCCTCCACCTTCCACCTTCCACCGCGCTTTGAGTAGTCATGGCTGGTCTTCCTGTCCGCATGTTGCGCACGACTCCCCGGGGAGCAAAACCCCGGCTATTTCAAGATGCCGCGTTCCGAAGTTTCGATAAACCGGATCAGGTGCTGTATTTCGTCGCAGGCCGGCAGTTCGGTCCGCATCCGCGCCAGCGCCTGCGTGGTGTTCAGTCCATCGCGGCACAGGATTTTGAAGGCCTTGCGCAGCGCCGCCTGGGCCGCCGCCGATACATTGTGACGCTTCAGCCCCACCAAGTTCGGCGAATGCAGCGTCGCCGGGCTGCCATCGCAGAGCATATAGGGCGGCACATCCTGCACGACCTTCGTCATGCCGCCGACATAGGCCATCCTGCCGATCCTCACGAATTGCGGCACACCGCAGGCCCCGGAAATCCCGGCATCGTCCTCGATCGACACATGCCCGGCCAGTTGCGTGGCGTTGGAGATGATCACCCGGTCGCCCAGCCGGCAGTCGTGAGCGATGTGTACGTAAGCCATGATGTGACAGCCCGCGCCAATGCGCGTCACGCCGCCTTCCGCCGTCGCCGCATGCACCGTGACGGATTCGCGGAGCGTGGTGCCGGCGCCGATCTCCACGGCCGCGCGTCCGCCCCTGAACTTCAAATCCTGCGTCTGCGCTCCCACGCTGGCGAACGGAAAGACCGTGCAGCCGGCCCCCAGCGTGGTCCAGCCATCCAGATAGGCGTTGGGCATGATCCGCACGCCGTCGCCGAGCGTGACGTTCGGGCCGACGAATACGAACGGGCCGATTTCCACGTCCGCGCCCAGCGTGGCGCCGGGCGCCACCACCGCCATTGGATGCACTCCCTTCATTCGCCGACCACCTCGTCGGTCACCATGCACATGATGGTGGCTTCGCTCGCCAGTTGCCCGTCCACCGTCACCTTGCCGAGCATCTTCACAACCAGCCGCTTGGACGCGATGATCTCCATCTCGATCCGCATCCGATCCCCCGGACGGATGATGCGCCGGAAGCGGCAACCGTCAATCGACATGAAATACGGCAGCCGCGATTTTTTCTGGTGGATGCGGCTGATCAGAATGCCGCCGGTCTGCGCCATGGCCTCGATCTGCAGCACACCCGGCATCACGGGGTTGCCCACGAAGTGCCCCTGGAAAAAAGGCTCGTTGATCGTCACGTTTTTGATGGAGACGATGTGCTTCACATCGTCGCACTCCAACACGCGATCCACCAGCAGGAAGGGAAACCGGTGCGGCAGCATCTTCATTACGTCTTGAATTTCAAAAGCCGGCATATCTGGTTCCTCCTTGCGCTGGTCGTCGCCACGCGAAACCATAATGTTATCAAATCGCCCTTTACACACAAGCGCGAATCTGACGCAACAGTTCTTCAGAAAACCATCCGGCCTGCGACCGTGTGGCGGCTGAAGGGACGGCGCGGAGGTGGCTGGGGCCGGTTGTGAAGAAAGCGAGGCGCTACGCACTGGTGTCGTGCGTAAGTCGAGGAGGGCGTTTTCTTTGGTGACTTCGGTGTGGGGCGCGTACAGCCGGGAGACTCAGGCAGTGCTGAGTCGGATCTGGCCAGGCGGGTCGAGGTCGGGAGGCAGATACTGGTTCTTCAGAGCCTCCAGCATCTGCTTGCCATAGTGGAGGAAGGTATGGAAGG
>CAIYGI010000042.1 GCA_903925685.1 uncultured bacterium | reverse complement strand
GGGAGGCTTAGACGGCCCCGCGCTAGGCGCAGATGGACCGCCCGCGCCCTGCATCATCATCGCCAGCATTTCGGGCGGAATGTCCACAATCAGACGTTCAAGGTCGGGTGTATTGGTCCGTGTGGCGAACCAGGTCAACAGCGCCTTGAAGTCTAGAGTCTTGCCGCTGGCCTGCATCGCACCGGCCATAGGTACGGCCACGCTGGTAAGAAAACTCATCACGTTCTTAACAGAATTTTGTGGCGTGTTGTCTTGTAGCGAATACGGGTCAACTTGGAAATCGTATTGGTCAAATTCACCCTGGGGGTGCAAGGGCAAAGTCATTGCCATATCGCCGATTCTTACGTCAATCGCAACTAAGCCCTCTAGGGCTTCATGCCAGACATGCCACGCCACAGCTTGTGCTATCTCGCGCGCAAAGCGCCGGAAACGATTTTGCCACGGGCGCACGGACGCAGAGGAATTTGAACCAAGCATTTCTTCCTGGCCCAACGTGCTGGCTTCGCTTTCCAAACCCGCGATTACGTCCAGGTTGCCGCCAATTTTTGAGTACAGGCCGTCCAAATGCTCAATGACGGCGATACGCATTTTACTTGAGCCACGAAATTCGCGTTCCACAGCGCCGTTGGGAGTGCCCATTACCGTAGGCACAGACACGGAAGAACCATTCGGCGCGTTATTGATTCGCTTGGTATCTTCTTCCGCGCCGCCAGCGGCCAAGAGCAATTTCTTGTAGGACTCTTCGTCTCGTATCTCGCTTTCAACCAAACGCGCCACGGCATCGGCCATATCATATTTCTGCATCAATGGAGAAATGCCGATTAGATTCCCCGGCAAATCTTCTAACTGGCAGACGATATATGGCCCGGTCTTTGGACCCACCCACGTTTCTTCATGCAGCGAAGGTAATCCAGCCTGTTCAGCGGCAATCGTTATGATTCTATTTTCGAGTGGCAACCACAAATCGTAAAGTTCAACCATGTCCAATGGTTCGGAATCGTTGCCGGTCTGTTGCTGCCCGACTTTTTGAACCTTGTCGTCTCCGCGCTCATTCCGCAACGTCTGCTTGCTGGCGTTAAGTTGGTCACGCACCCAATGGCCGTCCGTGGTCTTGCCGTCGTAAAACGGATTAGCGCGCACAAAATCAAGCGGAAGGCGATAACGATTCCCGATGAAGTTGCAATGTTCGTACTTCGTTGCCGCCATATCCACAACCATGTCGTCAAAATCAATCGTGTCTATGTAAAGTTGTGCGCCGTTTTCACCTTCCGCCAAACAGATTTTCGCCATGCACATTGCCACCACGGCGTCTTTTGCCAACCGCTCAAGGGATTCATCCCAACGCAATTCGATAAGGCGACGGTTGACGGCGATAGTGAACAATTCTGCCGTAGGCGCGAGTTGGTTTGAAAAACTGGAAATCAGAACACGGGGCGAGGCGGGAAGAAGTTGCCGGGAATAGGTTGTGTACGCTTGCTCGAAACGATTGTACGGATTCTTGCGCCGCAAGTTTTCGGGCGAACCGTAACCTATGCCTGAATTGTAACCTGACCCATAGTTAGAACCGGCGAGAGCTTGGATGAACGAAAGTCGTATTTTGCGGAAAGGGGCTAGACGGTCACGGGACCAATCCACTGAGCGGCGCAGTTGCTCGCGGTCAATAACAAAGCCGGAACTTGGTGCAGTTCCTTCCATGTGGGAAAGATATACACAGCCAAAACACGATTACAAGCATAAAATGGGAAAATAATTACCACCTTTTTACATATTGACATGGTCTCTAAGAAGCGATAATAATAATATCAGCTCGTCCACCAGGTGTGGAAGGAGTTCGGGCTTCGTCTCCGCAGGGGGCGCGGCCCGCGTTTTATATTACCACCATTCTTGCTGATTGCGCGCCGCTTCGGCCAACTCGTCTCGTATTGACCGGCACATGAGAGGTCGTTCTTTCTCTTTCGGCGTCTCGTCCTTGGATGATTTGGTGGACCGCGTAATCCACCACGCCATAGCCGCAGCCATGCCTCGGTCTCCGTGGTTCTCGCGTGCGCCTGAAGGGTCGCCATAGGGCACACCCGAATGTTCTACGGTGTCACCCGTGTACTGGAAATACAAAAGTTCCTTGAACATTTCAACGCTGTGAATGGAACACGTACCCGTGTAAAGC
>CAIYGI010000041.1 GCA_903925685.1 uncultured bacterium | reverse complement strand
GCAAGCCGTGCAGACCGCCCCATTGCCCTACCGACAGATCGTCGAAAGAAAACACAACCTGTAGGGGGCGTTTGCGTTACATGGATACCCCCTTTACCAGAAAAGTGCCAACTCATTTTCCTCCGAGATCAGGAAGTGTGAAGTTAGAACCACATGCGCCGTGATTGCAAGTGATTTTTTGCGCTATTTTTACACCTTATGATTTTTCACCGCCGTCAACCGAGAATCAATGTTGACCCTTTGCGTTCCTTGCGTTCTTTTGCGGTTTAACTTCCCGCAAACGACCTCCCCAGTCGTTCGGCGGCGGGCAGCAAGAGCAGCAGCAGGCAGGCCGCCGCCAGGCCCCAGGGCGCCTGCACGGCCAGCGCGCAGAAAGCCGCTTGCAGGAGCAGCAGGCCGCGAATCCAGGCGCCGATGCCGCGTCCGACCACCGCCGGCGATGGGGCGCCGCGCAGCGCATGGCCCACGGCCAGAAACCAGCCGGCCGCCAGCACGCCAGAAACCAGCGCCGCGAGCATGCGCCCCGCCCTATCCGGCGGCCAGGACGTGCAGGCCGCGACCGTCACCAAGGCCATGCCCAGCAGCACCCCGGGCGCCCAGCGCCAGCCACCCAGACGGCGCGTTTCGGTCTCGCGCGCGGCAATCACGGTCACGCTGGCCACAACCAGCGTCTCCGCCAGCGCCGCAATCAATACCGCAGTCCGCAGTGCGCCATGGAAATTATCCGGATTGGCGACGGCGGCGCCCAGTAAGAGGTTCAACCCGCGACAGAGCCCCATGGTCAGCGCCCCAGCGCCGCGCACACGCTTGAGGCCGGCATCGTAAGCGACGATCGCCAGGCACATCAGCGCGGCCACGGCCAGCGCGCGCGAACCGGCCAGACTCGCCGTCCCCAGTCCCAGCCCGAGCGCCAAAAGTCCGGCTACGAGCACGGTGAGGGAGCGTAGCCGCCCGGAGGGTATCGGACGCATTGGCCGCTCGCGGGCATCTTCAGCCCGGTCGGAGTAATCGTTGAAGGCCAGACCGGCCGCGTACAATGCCAGTCCCGCCATACCAGCTGCAGCGAGCGCCCGCCATTGGCCCAGCACGCCGCCCGCCAGCGCAAAACCCGCCAGCGCATCGCCCGGCACCGTAAGCAAGTTCGGCGCCCGGAATAGCTCCAGCCACGCGCGCCTCGCCCTGGGCTGGTTCAACGCTGGAACTCCCGCGGATCGAGGGGCGCGATCGCGAAGTCCGGCGTCCAGTGCGGACTCTGACCGTAGAAGTTCATCGGATTTTCGAAAACGATCCGATGCACCGCCGCCTCGCTGTGACCATCGGCGCGCATGCGTTCGGCGACCTTCACAAGGCTCAGCGGATCGGAGACGCCCCAGTCGGCCGAGCCGTCCACGATCATGCGCTCTGTGCCGTGTTCGCGCAGTATCGCCGAGACCCGTTCGGGCGACAGTTTGGAAATCGGATAGACGGTCATCCCGCACCAGCAGCCGGTGGCCCGCGTCACCGCCACGGTCTCCTCGGTATTGTGGTCGATTTCGACCAGCGCCGGATTGGCGCCCGAGGCGCGCACGAGCGCGGCCGTGCGTTCCGCCCCCTCCAGCTTGTTCGTATGCGGAAGGTGGACGATCACCGGCATGGCGCGCCTGACCGCCAGCGCCAGTTGGATTTCGAACGCCCTTGCCTCGTTCGGCGTGATCAGGTTGAAGCCGATCTCGCCCAGCGCGACGCAACGTGGATGGTCCAGATAGGCCGGCAGCCCCGCCAGCACCTCGTCCGCCAGCGCCGTGTCCTCGGTTTCCTTGGGATTGAGCGAAACCGCCGCGTAGTGATCCACCCCGAAGCGCCGGGCGCGGACGGTTTCGAATTCCAGGATCAACTGAAAGTAATCGAAAAACGTCCCGGCGTAACGCCGGTTGCAGCCCATCCAGAACGAGGGTTCCACGCAGGCCCGGATGCCATTGCGGTACATCGCGGCATAGTCGTCCGTCGTCCGCGAATACATGTGAATATGCGGCTCGATGATCATGGCGGCAATCTTACACGTACACCGGACCGAGTTCGCGGCAGGCCGCAAAATCGTCTCCGCCGCAGCGGTCCCAGTAGGTGGGCCGGAAGATGTCCGCCGCCGCCGTGTTGTGCAGGTCCACCGGGATGCGCAGCATGGCGTTGAGCGTGAGCATGTCGGCGGCGATATGTCCGAACGAATTGGCGTCGTGGTTTGGACCGATGCGCGACATGTACTCGAAGGACGTCATGTCCCGCGGACGCCAGTAGGTTTCCGGCCAGGTGCGATCGGTCACGCGGCTGATGTGATCCGCCACGGCCGCGGGCAGGTCCAGCGTATCGCCTTCGACCACCGAGCAGGTCAACCGGTTGCCGACGGCGTTGTAGCGGTAGGCGGTCATCGGAATACCGCCGGGGGTCCGGTAGTGGCTGGACAAGCCATCGCCGGGAAAATACTCCAGCGAGGCCGCCATGTAGGTTGTGCCGGCAATCGCGGCATCCATGATCTTCTTCTGGAGTCCGGCATCGGAACGCATCGCCTCGGAGAGTGCGGCGGCGCTCATCTTCTCCCCTCCCGGCACGAGGCGGTAGGGATTGACGGCGTACTCCAGCGCGCCCGCGCCAGAATTACGTTTGTCGATGAAACCGTTCGGCGCGAGGCGGCCGATGTCCCGGCCGGTCGCCTTCTTGACGCTGGCCGCGGTCCAGTTGGTCCGGATGTCGGCGAAAAGCTGGGGCATGCCGGTCAGCAACTGCGCCACCAGCATGCCGATCGCGTTCTTCGAATCGTTTTCCGTGGCGACGACCATCGGCGCCCGCGCGCCGTTCCAGTCGAAGGCGCTGTTCAGCATGGACTCGGCCATGTCGAAGTTGGGATAGAGATCGGTCCACTGCCGCTGGCCCTGGGTGCCGGAGGCGATCGCGTTGGCGCCCTGGGCATATTCGACGTCCGCCTTAAAGCCCTGGCGTTTGCCCAGCGCCGGATCGGCCAGGCGCGGGTTGCCGATCATGAGGTCGCGGACGATCAAGGTCATCTGCAAACACTTGCGCAGCAGTTCATCGTTTTCGTATGGGCGCCGGCCTTCGCCGTACTGGATGGCGAAGCGTCCCTTGACGAAGCGAATGGCCCGCTCCAACTCCTCGTGATCGTAGAAGCCGCGTTCCATGCGTCCATGAACGCCCACCATGTCGTAGGCGACCGAACCCATGCCCAGGTAGTGCTGCATCAGGTTGCGCCGCACATCCGAGCCGATGATGCCCATCGAGACACTGCCGATGGAAAGGTAGTTTTTGCCGCGCATCTCGGCCAGCGCGGCCGCGCAGCGGGCGAAACGCACCAGCCGCTCGGCGACATAGGGCGCCAGCGGCGCGTTCTCGTCCTCCAGATCGGGATTGTAGATGCAGAAAATCGGGCGCTGCTTCTCGTCCATGGCCGCCGTGAAAGCCTTCAACCAGACGGCGCCGGGACGATCGGTTTGATTCAACCCGTAAGCCGCCTGCTGCCACTCCGTGCTGCCGAGGCCCATGCAGGCGCTCATCAGCTCGTCGCTGTAGCACCAGGAACGGCTGACCCAGATGTTGGCGCTCACCCCTTCGCGCACATAGTAGGCCTGCGCCAGGGCGCCGGTGCGCGCGCCGTAGACGATTTCGGGCGCGGTCACGACGCGCACCGGCGTGCCGTCGGGCAGGCGCACGTTCCCGGCGATCAACTTCCGCACGCTCTCCACCATGCGCCAGGTGCCGGCGACGTTGGATTCATACGCCCCCGTGCGGCCGTCCGCCACGGGCGTGATCGCGATTGTCGGCGGATGGCCTACGAGCGTCCGGGCGGTGGATTCAAACTTTCGAACTGGGTGGGCAGACAATCGTGCGTTCATGTTCTGTTTCTCCGTTCCGATGGGAAATTACCAAGTTATTATACCCCCCAAAGCACCGCATTTGCAACGCCTGCATTGCAGCCGGCTGAATACTGTGTGCCGTACAAAAAATATACCCGCTCGGCGGCGTTACACATCTTCCGTCGCGCCGTCACGATGAAACGATAACGCCGTATCACCAGCCAAAACGGCGCGATTCCCAGCGCCAGATTGTAGGCCAGCACCAGCTTAAACAAGCGTCCCGAATTCCTTGCGAACGCCGGTCGTTTCAAGCACGTTCATGGGGAAGAAAGTGCCAGAACCGGGCCGGAAACGCAATCACAACGCAAAGTCACTCGCCGCATTCGTAATATTTGATCATGCCGTAGGGGAAGTCGTGCGGCGCGTAGTTGCGCAAGCGCTGGCGGTAGAGGGCGTAGGTCACGGGATGGTGGCGGAAGATCCACGGGCAATCGGTCTGCACGATCTCCGCCATGCGCCGGTACAGCGCCGCGCGCGCCGCCGTCTCGCGCGTTGTCAGCGCCTGCTCGTAGAGCCGGTCGAACTCCGGGTTGCGGTAGTTCGTCCGGTTCGGACCCGGCGAGGCGTTGGGCCCGTAGAAAAGTTGCAGGAAATTTTCGGCGTCTGGATAGTCGGCCGCCCAATTTAGCGCGAAAAGTTGCGCCCGGCGCTGTTCTAGTTTGCGGAAAAACGTCGGCCGGTTGTTATAGGAAGGCATCAGGCTGAGGCCGATGCGGTCCATGAAATGCACCAGCAGTTCGGCCGTTTCGCGTGTCTCGGCGTCCGCCGCGCCCAGTTCCAGCCTTAGCTCCAGACGACGCCCCGTGAGCGGGTCGGCGCCGCCGGGATATCCCGCCTGCGTAAGCAGCCGCCGCGCCCGTTCGAGATCGAAGGCAAACGGCGAGGGAGTCGCGAGATGCCCCTCAATTCCCGGCGGAACCGGCCCGCTGGCTTCGACCACGCGGCCCTGGTGGTAACGCAGCCAGGCCGCGCGGTCGAAGGCGCAGGTCAGCGCCTGCCGCAAGGCGCGGTTGGTACCGACCACCGGATCGTCCATATTGAATCCGATGTAGTAGGTGTCCAGCGCCGGCGCGGCGGACAGCCGGACCCCGCGGGCGGCGAGATCGCCGGTCAGGCGGCCTTCCGCCGTCAGCACGGCATCCCCGTTGTCGCGCGCCAGTCCGACGACATCGAGCGCGCCGCGCAGGAAGAGCAGCCAGGCGGTGGAGGCATCGCCCACCACGTTCCAAACGACGCGGTCGATGTGCGGGACCGGCCCGGCCGACTCGCGGCCCGTCTCCAAATCGCGGCGGCCGGTGGCGGCCCATTGCGGATTACGGATGAAATCGAGGCTGTAGTTGGGACGCCAGTGCTGAAGCACGTACGGACCGCTGCCCACCGGATGCCGGGCAAAATCGGCGCCGTAGGTTGTCACCGCTTCATGCGGCACCACAAACGCCGCCGGCAGGGTCAGCACCCATTCGAACTGCGGCCAGGGATGGGTCAGATGAAAACGCAGCGTCTGCGCGTCCACCGCCTCCAGTCCGGTCGCCGCCCTGGCGACGTTGGACGCGCTCCCCATGCCGCAGGCTTCGCGAAACGCGTCAAGGCCGGCGATGTGGCCGCGAAAAGCCCAGTAGCCCGTGGCGCCGGTTCGCGGATCGGCCACCCGCTGAATCGAGTAAACCACATCGGCCGCCGTGAGCACGCGTCCGCGGCCGCCGGGAAAGCATGGATCGTCCTGAAAGCGCAGTCCCGGTCGCAGCCGGATGGTGCATGTCAGTCCGTCCTCCGACCAAACGGGAAGTTCCGCCGCCAGATTCGGTTCGACCCGGTACGGACGCGCGCGGTAGCCGACCTGCAGCAAACCCTCGTAAACCTGGCTCACCGCCATGGCGGTGGCGATGTCGGAGGCCTGCGCCGGATCGAAACCCCGGATGCGTCCCAGCTCGCCGCGAAACACCGATTCGCCCGAAGCGGCGCAAGCCGCGCCGCAGAGGCAGACGCCGAGCAGCCAGGACCGCATCTCCAGCTCCGGCAATCAGGGCGTGGCCGGCGCCGGTGTGACAGGCACCGCCGCGGGGGCCGTCGGCACTTCCACCGTGCCGGACATCGGAGCAGTTGCGGGGACCGCCGCCGGCGCCAGCGGCGCTTCGGCGCCTGCGCCCATCGGCATGGCCTGGGGAGCGGGGGCCGCGGGCGCGGACGACGCGGCGCGGTCAATCAATGAACCGCTGCCGCTTCTGCCCGCGGCGGTTTTTGTGACGACGATTCCCAGGATCAATGTGTTGAGCAAAAACACTCCGGCCAGGATCACCGTGATGCGCGTAAGCACATTACCGGTGCGCGATCCGAAAAGCGATTCGCCCATCTGTGCGCCAAAAGCCACGCCCAGACCCTCATCCTTCGATTTCTGGATCAGAATGATCCCGATCAGCAGGACGGCCGTTACGATCTCGACCGAATACATCAAAAACTTTAAGAAAAAAAGCATGCCAACCATCCTTCCACATTGCGCGGCGTCAGACCGCTTTTACAATACTCGCAAACAAAACGGTGTCAAGCAAAGCCTCACCGTCAGCACATCATCAATGTCAAGGTGCGAGAAAAGTTCGACCCCTATCTGGGTTCATGCCGCCTCATAACATCAACAACCAACCCGAAGTTTCTCAATTCGCCTCAACAATTCGGTTCGCAACACCTCGCCAGTTATTTTGGATTCGGTTGGCGGTGAAACACATGGATCACTTTTCCCTCGACTTGCGATATCGTAATGGGGCCTAACATCCTGCTATCAATTGATTGCGCGGAGTTGTCAGCCACTAGGAATAGCGAATCTTTCGGTATCGAAACAGGAACTTCGACACCGTACTTGGCAGTACTATTGTGTTGATAGGCGATTGTTCCTGGCGGTTGAAAGGAAACTCCGGTTACTAGCACGTTGCTTGCCGTCACCAAGATCGATTCTGACGGTAATCCGACCACGCGGGCAATTGATATAATATTCGATTCGGCGAAAAGTTTATACACAACAACGGACCAACGTGCCAAATCATGAGTTTCTGTCTTCTTGATCAAGACGACGTCTCCAGGAGCAATTGAGGGCCACATCGTCATTGAACGGGCAACAAAAAAACAGGGAATTGCTGCATGCCAAACTATAATGGTTGCGATCACGCAAAGACCGCCCAGTGTCAACCAACACCTCCATTTTAGTTTCTGAATGTTCACGGCGGGCACACTTTACATCCATCAACCGTGAAAATTTTATACATCTTTTGTCCGATCATGTCGGAGTAATGACCAAACGTTTTCTCGTAGAAGCAATAACGGGTTACAAGTGAAAAAGGCACATCAGCGATCAAACGCCACGGGGTTTCCGGTATATAGGGACCACCTAGGGATGGGGTTGGTATCAGTCGAGGGATGAGCCGAGCCATTCTGCCATCAGGATCAACATAGGAGATGGGATTGTTATTGAAAGCAACAGTCTCGCCCACCAAACGACAACCGAATTCCTCATCCTCGGCATTTCTTGGCCCCAATGGCAGGACACGATTGCCAATTTCCCCTCTCGGATCTCTGGAAAGCCAACGCCCCTGATTGGGAGCATAATACGAGTAGCCACATGTAATCGCGGATAAACCTATCAACAGCGCTTCAATCAACACGATGTGCCTTTTCATCAAGACGCCACCCCCTGTTTCGTTCCGCTTAACAATTGAACCCGCCTCAACAGAACCGGCAAATTCTGCGACGTAGGTCGCCATTTCATGGCAGCGCCGTATGCTGTCGTTGCTTCCTGATACCGCGCGTTCGCATCCAGACAATACCCTCTGATTTCCATAAGCAAAGCGATTTCCTCGCCAGGTATCAATGACACAAAAAAACGTTCGGCTTTAACCTGTGCCTGTGTCGGACGACAGGGCCAGTTTTTGTAATACTCGTCTGGATAGAAATCAACTCCGCCCGAACATTCGATATTAAACCGTTCCTCTGGCGAATCCCATCGTACATACAAGTGTCCACGCGTAGTTACGAGGCGAAGCGGATAGTCAAGTCGGCGGCCCAAAACAGTAATAAGTATCGGCAAAGAAGAGCAGGTGCCTTTTTTGTCACCCGTTAATGTTCCATGCAAGAAGACATCCTTGGAATCGCGAAAAAAAGAGGGATCTTGGAGATTCGTCATGGTTTTAGAATTGGCAAGTTCCATATTATATCCAACGCCATAGTCCTCCTTCAACGTTAGAATCAACATGATCATTTTGAACTTGTTCACGGAATTATCATAATAGGCGGGGCGCGCAAAATATTTTGTGTACCGTTTATCAGTTTCAGCTTTTATGTGTCGCGACCATTTATCCAAAGCGACAAAACCCTTTTTCTCGTCAAACCCTTCCGCGCCTGGCAAACCCGAAGCACACGCAAAACTGACGGCGGCCAGATCCAGATAGTTCGACGGCGGAACCTTCATTTCAAGCAGCGACTGAAGCGTTATCCCGGATGGAAGAACTTGCTGAGACCGCCCTATCTCAAAAATGCGCTCTTTTATTGAAGTTGTATTTTGACCTTGCAAGAGCAAAGCAATGACTCCACACGCTGAAAGAATCACTGCCGCGCCAAAAAGAAAATGTCTTTTTCTTTCGGAAAACCGTTTCGTCATTTGCATGTCCAAATGCGTCGGTTTTTCAGTTCGTGGCGTCAGACCGCGTTTACAATACCCATGAACGAAACGGCATCCAGCGCCGCCCCACCGATCAGTCCACCGTCGATATCGGTCTGCGATAGCAGTTCCGGCGCGTTGTCCGGCTTCATGCTGCCGCCATATTGGATCGCGATCGTCTGCGCCAGCGCCGCGCCGCCCAACTCCGTCAGCTTGCCGCGGATCAAGGCATGCACGGCCTGCGCCTGCGCCGGCGTCGCCGTCAGTCCGGTTCCGATCGCCCAGACCGGCTCGTAGGCCACCACAATGCGGCCCAGATCGGCGCCCAGCCCGGCCACACCATGCACGATCTGCGCGCTAACCACGAACTCGGTCTGGCTCTCCTTGCGCTGGGCCAGCGTCTCGCCCACGCAGACGATCGGGATCAAGCCCGCCGCCAGCGCGGTTTTGACCTTGCGATTGACGATCTCATCCGTCTCGCCGAAATAAGTGCGCCGTTCGCTGTGGCCGAGAATCACGTAACTGCAACCCAGATCGAGCAGCATGGCGGCGGAGACTTCGCCGGTATAGGCGCCGGACTTTTCCCAGTGCATGTTCTGCGCGCCCAGCGCCACGGCGCTGCCCCGCACCACGCCGGAAACCGCCGCCAGCGCCGTAAATGGAGGACAAACAACCACTTTGGCCTTGGGCACCTTGGCGCAGGCGGCCTTGATCGCCTGGGCGAGCCCGACGGATTCGCCAGGGGTCTTGTTCATCTTCCAGTTGCCGGCAATAATTTTTTGTCTCATTTGTCCGTCAATGCCTCCACGCCGGGGAGCTTTTTGCCTTCGAGGAATTCTAGGCTGGCCCCGCCGCCCGTGCTGATATGCGTCATCTTGGGCGCCAGGCCGCTCTTGTTCACGGCGCTCACGCTGTCGCCGCCGCCGACAATGCTCAGGCACTTCGTCGCGGCAATGGCCTGGGCCACCGCCAGCGTGCCGGCCGCAAAGGGCTTCATTTCGAAACAGCCCATCGGCCCATTCCAGACCACCGTCCTGGCCTTGCGAATTTCCGCGGCGAAAAGCGCCTGCGACTTGGGCCCGATATCGAGCGCCATCCAGCCGTCGGCAATGCCGGCTTCGCCGACTACCTGGGTCTTGGCGCCGGCATCGAAGGCGTCGGCAATCACATGGTCCACCGGCAGAAGCAGCTTGACCTTCGCCGCCACGGCCTTGTCCAGCAGTTCCTTCGCCAGTTCCACTTTGTCCTCTTCGACCAGCGATTTGCCGGTCGGCAGCCCCTTGGCGCGGTAGAAGGTGTAGGCCATCGCGCCGCCGATGATCAGGGCATCCACCTTGGTCAGCAGGTTGCTGATCACGTTGACCTTGTCGCTGACCTTGGCGCCGCCGAGAATGGCCACGAAGGGACGCTCCGGCGAGGCCAGCGCGCGGCCGAGGTAGTCGATTTCCTTCTCCATCAGAAAACCGGCCACGTTCTGCTTGTAGAATTTGCAGACCACGGCCGTGGAGGCGTGCGCGCGGTGCGCGCTGCCGAAGGCGTCGTTGACGTAGACCGCGCCGTCGCCCAACGCCGCCAGCTTTTCCGCCAGCGCCGACTGTTTGAGCTTCATCGCGGCCTTGGCGGCCTTTTTCTGCTCGTCGGTGGCGTCCTCGGCCAACTTGGCCTTGCCCTCTTCCTCTTTATAGAAGCGGGTGTTTTCGACCAGCAGAATTTCGCCGGGTTTGAGCGCCCTGGCCATCGCCAAAGTCTCCGCGCCCGCGCAGTCGGGACCGAATTGCACCGGACGCCCGGCAAGTTTGGACAGGCGTTCGGCGACGGGCTTCAGGCTGAAGGCGGCTTCGTAGCCATTGCCTTTGGGCCGGCCCAGGTGGCTCATCAAGACAACGCTGGCGCCATGTTCAAGGCAATACGCGATCGTCGGCAGGGCCGCGGTCATGCGCGTCTCGTCCGCCACCGCTCCATCCTTGATGGGCACATTGAAGTCCACGCGCATCAGCACGCGGCGTCCCCGCAGATCCACATCGCGAATTGTCAGCTTGTTCATGGCCTACTTGCCCGCCTTGGCCATCAGGCGGACCAGATCCACCACGCGGTTGGAGTAGCCCCATTCGTTGTCGTACCACGAGACAACCTTGAAGAAGCGCTTCTCGCCCTTCAGGTTGTTCTGCAGCGTGGCCAGCGAGTCGTAGATCGACGAGCGCTGGTCGTGGATGAAGTCGCTCGACACCAGTTCCTCGTTCGTCACGCCGAGGATGCCCTTGAGGTAGGTCTGGGAGGCCTTCTTCAGCAAGCCGTCGATCTCTTCGATCGAGGTGTCGCGCGTCGAGCGGAAGGTCAGGTCCACGACCGAAACGTCGGGTGTCGGAACGCGGAAGGACATACCGGTCAGTTTGCCTTTGGTGGAGGGCAGTACTTCGCCCACGGCCTTGGCGGCGCCCGTGCTCGAAGGAATGATGTTGCAGGCGGCCGCGCGGCCGCCGCGCCAGTCCTTCTTGGAAGGGCCGTCCACGGTCTTCTGCGTCGCCGTGTAGGCGTGGATCGTGGTCATCAGCCCGGTCTCGATGCCGATGCCTTCCTTGAGCAGGACATGCACCAGCGGCGCCAGGCAGTTCGTCGTGCAGGAGGCGTTCGAGACGATGTTGTGCTTGGCGGCGTCATATTCCTGCTCGTTCACGCCCATCACGATCGTCTTGACCTCGCCCTTGCCCGGCGCGGAGAGGATGACCTTTTTGGCGCCGGCCTGGAGATGTCCCTTGGCCTTCTCGGAATCGGTGAAGAGGCCGGTGGACTCGATCACGAACTCCACGCCCAGCGCCTTCCAGGGCAACTCGGCCGGATTGCGCGTCGCCATCACGCATTGAATGGAATGGCCGTTGACGACCAGCACATCGTTGGCTTCCACGGCCGGCGCGCTTTTGCGCGTGGTCACCTCATGCTTGAAGTGGCCGTGTACCGAGTCGTACTTCATCTGGTAGGCGAAATAATCGGCATCGGTCGAGATATCGACCACCGCCACCACATCCAGTTCCTTGCCCAGCAACCCCTGGTCGCAAATCGCCTGGAAAACCATGCGGCCAATCCGCCCGAATCCGTTAATGCCAACTTTGATCGCCATTTTCGCACTCCTTATATGGTGTTCGGTTGATTTGGGCGCCAAGTCCGCCGCCGGGGAACCCGTCCAACTTGACAAAGCGCGCCCAAAAGAAAGGCGATAATGCCTCCACCCACCCCCGCTCGTCAAGAACTTCCTGCCAAGATATGATATAAGCAAAACCATCTTCAGTTCGCCTTTGCACTATCGTGGCGGGCCGGGCGCTCCGCGCACGGCCTGCTCACGCGACGGAGCGCGCGAGCCCAGTTCATTTACAAGGCGATCGCATTGGGGGTCACTGTGAGCATGACGGATAGATGCGCGGCTGAGCCGCGGACTGAGTTGATTTGGCCGGAAGGCGCTCCGGGAGCGACAGGCAATAGTCCTGCCGACACGCCCACGATCACGATTCACTTGCCTTCCCTGGGAGAAGTCAACAGAACGGCGGTCGTAATCTGTCCGGGCGGAGGCTACGGCGGACTCATGATGTCGTATGAAGGCCACGATATTGCTCAATGGTTCAACTTGCATGGTGTCGTGGGCATCGTGCTGAAATATCGTGTGAATCCCTATCGGCATCCTGCGCCGCTCCAGGACGGCCAGCGCACGATCCGGATCGTGCGCGCGCGTGCGGCAGAACTGGGCGTCGATCCCGCGCGAATCGGCATGATGGGCTTCTCTGCAGGCGGACACCTGGCCTCGACCGTAGGCACGCATTTCGACGCTGGCGATCCAAAGGCGCATGACCCGTTGGACAGGGTGAGTTGTCGGCCGGACTTCCTCGTGCTGATCTACCCGGTCATCTCAATGGGGCCAATAGGCCATGCCGGCAGCGCAAGGAATCTGTTCGGCGAGTCGCCCTCCGCACAGTTAATTGAGTCGCTTTCCAACGAGAAACGCGTCACCCCGGGGACGCCGCCTGCGTTCCTGGCGCACGCAAAAACGGACCAGGCGGTCCCGTCAGAGAACAGCGCTCTCTTCGCAGTGGCGTGCAAGTCGAACAACGTGCCCGTTGAGTATTTCGAACTGGAGCACGGTGCGCACGGACTTGGGTGCGGCACGGGGGCTGAGTGGGAAGCATGGCAGGCGAAGTGCGTCGCCTGGTTGAAGACGCGCGGACTGATCCGGCGGACAGCGCCACGTCCAGCCCGACTTTGTTGAGGTACTTGAAGCAATCGGCCACGGTCCTGGCCGGACTGGTGACGCGCACCCGGACACCCTCGACGACGTGTTCTTCCACGCCCTCAGTGACCCTGCCCCACGCCATGATACGGTCGATCCCGGCGGGCGGAAGGGCTGGTTTTGATGTGGCGATGCGCAATCTGATGTCTTGGCTGGACTTGCCGGCGAACAGGTCTCCCGGCAAGACGTGGATGATCGTCCCGTTCGCGGCGCACAGCGCCGTGCTAACGGACGGGCGCCTGCGCGCCTGTCGCGAAGAGCGTGTCGATCAGTCGTAGCGACGCTTCGACGATCTGTTGCCCGCCTTCGGACCCGACCGGCGCGCTGGCGAACCAGGCGCCGTATCCGCCGCTGCGCTCGGCGCGATATCGGGATGCGCACACCCAGTGTCCGCAAGTGCCCGGTCATCTCCGTGTAATAGGATTTCTGCACGTCAACGAGGAGGTCCACAATCGCCGGGTTGTTGTCAGTGAAGTTGCCCGGCCCCTGGCCAATCGCAATGCCCTTCGCCCCGGCCCAGGCGGTGAACCGCGCCTGCAACTGACCGAGATAGGGTTCAATCCATTCTCCCCGGGAACAAACGAAGACATCGTTCTCATTGGTGAGTTCCGTGAGCACGATAGCGGGCTCAGCTTTGTAGGCCAGTTTGGTGTAGGGATTGACATGCGTCCAAAGCTGTTCGTTGAATTTTTTCTGGAGTTCGATCAGCCGTGGATCAAACGTCGAATAGGGCCGCGCCGAATGGCCAATTTTGTCGGCGGCCGCCACTCCGTCACCGCTCCTGAAGGTGCGGTAGGTCAGCAGATCCAGATAAACGTAAATGCCTTCCCGCTTGAGGCAATGGATCAGATAATCCAGTCGATCCAGACTGATCGGGTCCAGGCTTTGCGTGTCGGTCAACCGCCGGCCCTTGGTAAACTGGAAAATATTCGGAGTGGAATAGTCCGCGTCCATCTGGTGGAACCGGACGAGGTTGACGCCGAACTTGGCCAGGCGGCGCGCCACTTTCTCGCTGTACGCCGGTGCCGGGAAACAGGCCGCGTTGTTGAAGTTGGTGCCCCAAAAGCGCGCGACAGTGCCATCCTCAAAGACCAGTCGGGCGGCCTGCGCCCGCAAAAATCCGTGCCGGCCCGCCGGTTTCTCCCCGTCAAAGATGAAAGAGAGATCCAGTTGTTTGCTCTTCATGGTTTGACTCGGCTTCCCCTGCCCCGCCGCTGACGTTGCGGTTTGGTGGCTGGCAGCAGGGGGGATGTATAACGCTCGTAGAGGGCGAAGAGGAATTCGATGCGCTGGCGGTCTGATGTGAAGGGTTGCTTCTGATAACACTGGTCCACGGCGCGGTCGAGGTCGGCGTGGGCCTTGACCAGATCGGCGGGCATGGTCAGCGGATCGTAAAGATCGGCCAGCGTGGAAAGCGTGTGCTTGGCGCGCGTGTCGAGCACGGCCTGCGCGGCGGCTTCCACACGGGCCTTTCTGGGGTTGGCGGCTGCCGTGTCGCCGATCGGCTTTACCACCTTTTTGCTGGGAATCTTCTGCCGATCGTAATCGTCGGTCATGCCCATAAGAAAAGCGGTGTGCGTTTCCCTGACGGAAAGCGGCTTCCCAGCGCCGATCTCCGGATATCCGGTGTTATTGAACTGCGGCCAGGGGAAAGTGTTGTAGACCATGCTTCCCGAATATTGGTAATCGGATTTGAGACGACCACCGACCTGCCTCATCCAGGCCATGTGCATGGTTGAAATAAGCACACCGAAAAGGTATCTGTCATCGGTCGGAATGACAAAACACTTGTTACTGGCAATCACGGACGGTTTAGCCATACCGATAGGGATGAACTGTCGTCGTTCCGATGAAACTTCAGGAATCAAGATGTATTCTCTGGTCGGTTGCGAGCGATAGAAAAAAAGCCCTGGTGTCTGCGCCGCGTTGCGGGTTGGCGCGGCGGTGCTCTTGAGCCGGAATTCGCGCACTTTTTCGATGCGTTCCATGACTTGGGGCAGGTTGCGCAGAACGTTGGGTTCGGCGCCTTCCAGCCAGAGGCACCAGCGCATGTTACCGTTGATAAATTCCTCGGACCCGGTGAAGCGGCGCAGGAATGGCTTGGCGCCGGGTTCGGCCGCAAGCAGCGCCGATTTTTCTTTGTCCGTCAGAATCAGATTACCGCCGTCGGATGGTTTGTTCCCGCAGCGCATTTCAGGGACGCGCGACAGCGGCGTCTGGCGCTTGGTGACGAATGCATCAGGGCCGGGGGTCAGATAGGGAGTGATATTCGAGACCTCCGAGACGGTCGCGGTGCCGGTGTTGGCGTGATAGTCAAAGAGACGTTTGACGGGAATATCGAAAGTGGCGAATCCAATAATGACGACATGGACGTGCGCTTTGCCTCGCGCCTCGCTCTGCCATTGGAAGGTGCGATGCGCAAAGTGAATTTTGATATGGAATTTGTTGAACAGCAGACCCCAGATCAGCGGAACTTGTTCGCCCTGGGTGATCGAATTCGTGGAAACGAAGCCGACGACGATGGCGGTGCCCTGAATGTATTCGGCGGCGCGATGGTGCCAGCAGACGACGTAGTCAAGGTCGCCGGTGTTCTTGTACCGGCCGAAGACATAGTCCATATCGGCCCGTTGTTCCGCGGTTTGGTAATGCTTGCCCACAAACGGCGGATTGCCGAGCACGAAGGAGCATTGCTCGGGCGGGAGAATGGTTTTCCAGTCGAGGCGCAGGGCGTTGCCGAGGGCGATGTGGGCGGATTTGCGCAACGGCAGGCGCACGAAGTATTGGCCGAAGGCTTCGGAAAGGCGCGTATTCATCTGGTGGTCCATGAGCCACATGGCGACTTCGGCGATGCGGGCGGGCCATTCCTGAATCTCGATGCCATGGTAGGCGTCGACGTCCACGTACGACAACGACTGCACATCGAGTTTCAGTTCTTGTTGCGGCAGATCGGCGTACAGTTCATTCAGCACCTCGATTTCCAGAAGGCGCAGTTCACGGTAGGTTATGACGAGGAAGTTGCCGCAACCGCAGGCGGGATCGAGGAAGCACAGCCGGCCTAGTTTTTTCTGAAATTGTTTGAGCATTGCCTTGCTGCGCCGGGCCTTGGCGAATTCGGCGCGCAGGCCGTCCATGAAAAGGGCGTTAATGACCTTGAGGATGTCGCGTTCGGAGGTGTAGTGTCCGCCGGTTTGACGCCGTTCCCTGGGGTCCATGACGCCCTGGAAAAGCGAGCCGAAGATGGCGGGCGAGATGCGCGACCAATCGAAGCGCGTACAGGCGAGCAGCGCATCGCGCATGGCGCGGTTGAAATCGGCGAAGGACAGTCGCTCGGAGAAGAGCGCGCCATTGACATAAGGAAAGGCGGCGAGCAGTTCTTCGAGGTTTTGCTGACGTTTTTCGGGTGGCGTGTCCAGGACTTCAAAGAGGCGGGCCAGGTGCAGACCGAGGTC
Source organism: uncultured bacterium (assembly GCA_903925685.1). Lineage (GTDB taxonomy): Bacteria > Verrucomicrobiota > Kiritimatiellia > CAIKKV01 > CAIYGI01 > CAIYGI01. The sequence goes on along the minus strand of CAIYGI010000041.1, from coordinate 16,000 downwards.
CGAACCGTCGCCGGCGGTGCGGTTCTCGATGTAGAGGGTGAAGGCCTGCGGTTCGAAGAGACCGGTGTCTTCGGCGAAAAGGCAAAAGAGGATGCGCACGAGGAAGCGTTCGAGGTCGTGCCCCTTATAACCGCCCGCGGCCAGAGCGTCGTGGAGGTCGCCGAGAATTTCGACAGCCTTGATGTTGATCGGGTCGGCATCGCGCACGCGGTGTTGTTTGTAACCGGCGATGAAGGCGAATTCCTGAATGTGCCGGTGAAACTCGGTCAGGGGGAACTCGGTCTTGCGGTAGTGACGCGACTCGAACAAGGGCAGGTCGAGTTGCTCGTCGGGGTCGAGGTCGTAGAGGGCGATGCGGTCGAAATCCGAGAGCATGACGTAGCGCGGCAGGTCGGCGTGGCGGTTCTCGCGGGCGAGATCTTGAATGTAGTTGAAGGCCTGCGATTCGGCCTTGTCGAGGCTCAAGCCGCGGCTCTTGTGCTCCACCAGCAACACGCCATGCCAGAAGAGGTCGATGAACCCGTATGAACCGTTGCTCCGCAGCACGGGGTCTTCGAAACTGGCGAGTGTGCGGCGGCGCATGCCGAAGACAGAGAAGAACTCGTCCCAGAAAGTCTTGGCTTCCGCGTCTTCGCGATGCTCTTCGGCCCATTCGCGCGAGAAACGTATGGCGTTCTGGCGGATTTCGTTCCAACTGATCGGCATGGGGTCAGGATAATGCAGTCATGTGCGGTGAGCAATGGTGAAAAGTCGGCGGGGTAATGTGTCAGAGACATGGGGGGACCGCAGGAAGAGGGCGGAGAGCCCATATCCGCGGACGACCTCCGGGCGCTAGCTCACCGGCGCCAACTTGAGGACGAACCGGAACCCCTGCGGCTTCAGTTCGTACGGAGGCAAGGCGCGCGGGCCGCAACTGTTGCTGCCCAGGCCGGTCTGCGCGGAGTCGAGGTTGAGCGTCACGAAGTCGCGTTTGACCAGGTCGTACGTGTGCTCGGCCTTATCCAGGTCCAGCGTGTCGTACCAGTGCGCGCTGAAGTCGAACGGCCGTTCCGCCGCCGCCAGCAGTCCCCTGCCATACGGGTCAAGCGCCGCCACCCGGCGCGTCTCCGTGTGGTTGCCGTTCTCCTGCGGGAAGATGTAGCTGGTGAACAGCTCGTCCACCGTCGCGCGCCAGCGTCCCAGACGCTGGCCGTTCCGGCTGTCGCCATAGCTCTCGCCCGGTCCCCGCCCGTACCAGCACATGTTCGACAACGCGGATGGCAGGCGCAGTTGCAGTCCGATGCGCGGCCAGATTGTCTTCCATTCGCCCCACGGCGCACCGCTGAATTCCAGCGTCAGCGTGCCGTCCGGTTGCACGGTGTAGACCTGTTCACAGGCGATCCCGACCTTTACGACCGGACCGGCCACACGCGTCTTCACGACCACGCGCGACGCGCCGTCGTCGGCCGCAACCACTTCCACGCTTTCCACGTGGTGCTGCAGGGCATGCAGGCCGTGTTCGCGCCATTCCTTCTGTACGCCGCAGCCGCGCTTGCCGCCGTCGTTGTCGGTCGGCGCGCGCCAAAAGTTCGGGACCGGACCGCGCACCAGCAGCGGCTGGCCGTTGACGTTCCAGTGCCGCAGGATGCCCGTCGCCTTGCAGAACACCAGCTCAAACGAAGGCGAAACGATCGTGATCGCGCCACGCGTCTCGGCAACCTGCGGCAGGTGACGGCTGCCAACGATCGCGGGACCGACCGCCACCGGCCTGGCCGCACGCACCGGAACCTGCGCAAACGCCACCTCGTGGCCTTGCGCCGCCCACGGTGTGTCCGACTTCAGGGTGTAGTCGATCTCAAGCACGAATTCGCGCCCGTCGCCGCGCGGCAGTTCGAACGGCACCGTCACGGTGGCGCTGTGGAACGGCGCAATCCTGGGCAGCGGCAGCGCGCCGTTCTGCACGACCTCGCCGTCGGCCAGCAGTTTCCAGTGCGCCGCCAGCAGGTCGAGGCCGGAGAACATGTGGCGGTTTGTGATCCGCACCTGCCCCTTGGCGGCGTTCAAGGACTCGGTCAGCACCGGCGCCAGCATCTGCTTGAGTTCCGCCATCGCCGGCGAAGGCGTGCGGTCCGGGAAGATCAGTCCGTCGATCACGAAGTTGCCGTCGTTCGGCTGGTCGCCGAAGTCGCCGCCGTAGGCGAAGAAGGTGTCAGGGGGCAGGGTTCGGGGTTCAGGTAATCCTGCCATTTCGTTTTTCGTATCTGCGGTCACCGCAAGGCACCCGTTGCCTGAACCCTGGACCCTGAACCTTGAACCACGCTCGCCCGCCACGCGGGCCAGCCCATCCGGTCCGCGCACGGCGCGGATGCCGTGGTCAATCCACTCCCAGACGAACGCGCCGGCGAAACGCGGTTCGCGGTAGATGAGATCCCAGTACTCCTTGAGATTGCCGGGGCCGTTGCCCATGGCATGGGCATATTCGCAGAGGATGAACGGCTTGTGGGCGTAGCGGTCATACGGCAGGATCCGGCCGCTATGCATCTTGAAGTCGCCCTCGGCCTTGCTGATGCGTTGGCACTCCTCCAGCGAGGGATACATGCGGCTGTACATGTCGGCGACCTCCATGCCGTAGTCGCCCTCGTAGTGGATCGGGCGGGTCGGATCGATCGCGTTGGCGGCGGACTTCATCTTCCGGTGGTTGCAGCCGAAGCCGGCCTCGTTGCCGAGCGACCAGATCGCCACGCTGGGGTGGTTGCGATCGCGGATCACCGTGCGCCGCATGCGGTCCACGATGGGAGCCTCCCACCGCGGATCGTCGAGCGGATTGGCGCTCCAGCTCCAGTCGGATCCGCTAAAACCGTGGGTCTCCAGATCGCACTCATCAATGAGGTAGAGTCCGTACTGATCACACAGGTCGTACCAGCGCGGATCGGCCGGGTAATGGCTGGTGCGCACGGCGTTGATGTTGTGCCGTTTCATGATCAGGATGTCCCGGACCATGGTTTCGAGCGGCACGGCGCGGCCGAAATCGGGATGGTGCTCGTGCCGGTTCACGCCGCGGAAGTAAACCTTCCGGCCGTTGACGCGGATCTGGCCGTCGCAGATCTCGACCTTGCGGAAACCCACGCGTTGCGGCACGGCCATGCGCACGTTGCCGTCGGCATCGCGCAGCGTCGCGACGAGCTGGTACAGGTAGGGATCCTCGGCCGACCACTTGCGCGGCGCGGCGACCTTCATCTTCAGCGCGACCGCGGCCGCGGCTCCGGCAGCAAGACCCACAGCGGTCTTCGCGGAGGCGACTTTCACGCCCGCGTCGTCGCACAAGCGGAGTTCCAGATGCCCGGCGGCGTCATCGCCGCCCAGGTTGGCAACCGCCGTCTCGACGCGCAGAACCGCGTCGCGGCATTGTTCATCCAGATCGGTCACGATGTAGAGGTCCGCGATCTGCACGGTCGGCAGAGCCACGAGCGACACTTCGCGAAAGATGCCGGAGAGCCACCACATGTCCTGGTCCTCGAGGTACGACCCCGCGGACCACTGGTAGACGCGCACCGCCAGCACGTTCACGCCCGGCTTCACGCGCTTTGTGACATCAAACTCGTGCGGCAGGCGGCTGCCCATGCCCATGCCGACGAAGTGGCCGTTGAGATGGACCTCGAAACAGGAATCCACGCCGTCGAACCGCAGGCGGATCTGCATTCCATCCCACGCCTCCGGCACCACAAAAGTGCGGCGATAGCTGCCGGCCGGGTTCTCGGTCGGCACGCGTGGCGGATCGACCGGGAACGGATATTGCACGTTGGTGTAGTGCGGACGGCCGTAGCCAAGCATCTGCCAGCACGAAGGCACGGGGAGCGTGTCCCACGCGGAATCGTCGAACGCCGGCTTCTCGAACCCCTCCGGCGCCGTCAGCGGCTGCGTGGCGTAGTGGAATTTCCATGCGCCGTTGAGCGACTGCACCAGCGTGGAATCGCCCGCCCGCATGCTGCGGGCGCGGTCCGTATCCGCATACGGCGTGAACCACGCGCGCGGGTCAAGCCGGTTCACACCGAAGTTGCTGCTGTTTTCCCAGGAGTTCATGGTTTGAGGTGCATTCTTGGTTTCGGGGGTTCGCATGATGCCGCCGACCGTAAGATATAGGAGCCGGCGGGGAACGTCACATTCATGGGGGAAGCGTAGCAGCACCGGTGGAGACTGTCCAGAACACTATTGAAATGTCTGCGTTGACCATTGTCAAACCGCGGGCGCTGCCGTATCATGTCACGCATGTTCAACTTCATGAGACCAAGCATGCGCCGTTCGCTGCTCCTGGCAACGCTGTTGCCGGTGCTGTGCGGATGTTTTCCCAGGGATCAATTCTGGCAGAAGCCTGACATCGGCCAGAAACACACCAACCTGACCGAGGCGGCGGCGTCCGCCGCGCCGGTGCGTTTCGTTTCCCTCTACGCGCAGCCGCAGGCGAATTTCCCGGCGGCGCTCTATGGTTTTACGGCGCTGGAGCGCTTGAGTTTGCGCCAGACGGGGCTGACCGCGCTGCCGGGCGAGATCGGCAAACTGTCCAGGTTGCTCTGGCTGGATCTGGGCGCCAACCAGTTGACCGAACTGCCGGCGGCCATCGGGGAACTGCCCGCGCTGACGACGCTCTACCTGAGCGACAACCGGCTGACGACACTGCCGGCCGCGATCGGCAACCTGCGGGCGCTGCGCTACCTCAACCTCGACCACAACGAAATCGCCGCCCTGCCCCCGCAGATCGCCGGCTGCCGCAACCTGGTCTGGCTGCGCCTCAACGAAAACCGGCTGGTGGCGCTGCCGCCGGAAATCCAGGGACTGAGCAACACACTGCAACGGCTTTACCTGCGCGGCAATCCACTGCCCACCAACGAGGTCCAGAAAATCCGCCAGTGGCTGCCCAATACACTGGTGCTTTTCTAGGCCTTACGGCATGCCGCTGACCAACGATACCCTGCCCGAAACCGCCGATCTCGAAACGGCTTCGGACGATTATGCCGCGCGCTTCGGCGGCGCGACCGGCGTCTGGATGCTGCGACGCCAGGAAACGATCGTGCGCCGCTTCCTGATGCCATTCCCCAGCGCCACCGTGCTGGACGACGGTGGCGGCCACAATCAACTCGCCACGCCGCTCTGCCGCGCCGGTTACTTCGTGACCGTCTTCGGCAGCGCGCCGGAGTGCGGCCGGCGCTTCGCACCGGAAATCGCCAGCGGCCGCATCCGCTTCGACGTGGGCAATCTGGTGGCGCTGCCCTATCCCGACCGCCACTTCGACGCCAGCATCTCCATCCGCCTGTTGCCGCATTGCGCGCGCTGGCCCGAACTGGTGTCCGAACTTTGCCGCACCGCCAACCGGCTGGTCATCGTGGACTACCCGCGCTCGCGCAGCGTCAACGTGCTCGCCGACGCCCTGTTCGGCTTGAAGCGGCGCATCGAAGGCAACACGCGCCCCTACCGGCTGTTTAACGACCGCGAGGTCCGCGCCGCCTTTGCCGCGCACGGCTTCAAGTTGCGCCAGCAGCGACCGCAGTTCTTTTTCCCCATGGTCCTGCACCGCGTTTTGCGCTGTCCGGCGCTCTCGGCGGCCATGGAAGGCCTGGCGCGGGCCGCCGGCCTGACGGCGCTTTTCGGGTCGCCGGTGCTGGCCTGCTTCGAACGCGCGGGAGCGGAGGCATGACCGAAGCCGCCCTCCACAACCTGCCCGCGAACAGCGTGGCGCTGGTCACCGGCGCCACCGGCTTCACCGGACAGCAACTGGTCCGCAAACTCGTCGCAGGCGGCGCACGCGTGCATGCCATTGCCCGCGCCTCCTCGTCCCGCGGCGCGCTGGCCGGCCTGCCGGTTGACTGGCACATCGGCGACGTCTTCGATCCCGCGGTCGTAAGCGCGGCCCTGCGCGGCTGCACGCACCTCTTCCATGTGGCGGCGGCTTACCGCGTGGCGGGGCTCACAGACGACGTCTACCGCGCCGTGCATGTCACTAGCACACAGCTCCTGGCGGAGGCCGCCGCGGCCACGCCGGGTTTTCAGCGCTTCGTCCACGTATCCACGGTGGGTGTTCACGGCCATATCGAGAATCCGCCGGCCACCGAGGAGTATCCCTTCCACCCCGGCGACATTTATCAGCAGACCAAGGCCGAGGCCGAACTCTGGCTGCGCGATTTCGCGCCGCGCCGCGGATTGCCGTTCACCGTGATCCGCCCGGCCGCGATTTACGGACCGGGCGACCTCCGCCTGTTGAAGGTTTTCAAAATGGCCGCCTGGCCGCTCTTCCCGATCCTCGGCCACGGCCGCGGCCTCTATCACCTGATTCACGTGGATGATCTGGCCGAGGTCCTGATCCTGGCCGCCGGCCATCCCGCCGCCGCCGGCCAGATCTTCATCGCCGGCAATCCCGAACCCACCACCCTGACCGGCATGGCCCGCACCATCGCCGCCGCGCTCGGGCGTAAAATCCGCATCGTGCATATTCCAGCCGGACCGGTCTTCCTGGCGGCCGATCTCTGCGAGGCGCTCTGCCGCCCCTTCGGCTGGCGCCCGCCCCTGCACCGCCGCCGGGTGGCCTTCTACACCAAGGACCGGGCTTTCGACACCGCCAAGCTCCGCACACTGCTGGACTGCCGGATGCGGTACTCCAACGAGCAAGGGCTGCGCCAGACAGCGCTCTGGTATCGCGAACAAGGCTGGATCTGATTTGAAAACGGGATGAGCGCAACCCAACCGGCACATGACCCCTATGCAGTCTGGCGGCATCGGGACTACCGGCTGTTTTCGCTGAGCTGGCTGTCGCTCGTCCTGGCCGGTCAGATCGAAACGGTGGCCGTCGGGATCAACATCTACAACCGCACCTCCGATCCGCTGGCGCTGGGCTGGATCGGACTGATGCGCGCGTTGCCGGTCATGTTTCTGGCCATCGCGGGCGGGCAGCTGGCGGACCGATTCAATCGCCGCAATATCCTGCTCCTGACCATGTCGCTGGGCGCGCTCGCGACCGCGGGGCTGGCCGTGATGGTCTATCGCGAAGCCCCCCTCTTCTGGATCTACGCCTTTTTGCTGCTGGGCGCGATCGGCCAGGCGCTGGGTTCGCCGGCCCGCGCGGCGCTGCTTCCCCAACTGGTCCCCGTCTCCATCTTCAGCACCGCCATGGTCTGGAATTCCAGCATCTTCCAGGTCAGCACCATGATCGGTCCGGCGCTCGGGGGGCTGCTGCTGGGACGGCACGACTACACTCCGCCCGTTTTCGGGCTGGCGCTGCTGCTGCGCCTCGCCGCCATCCCGCCGGTGGCGATGCTGCGCGCGCGGCCCGCGCTGGAGAAGGCGGCCGCCATCTCGCTGCGCAGCGTGCTGGCGGGCATCCGCTTCGTGCGTGACAGCAAGATCATCCTCGCCACCATCACGCTCGACATGGTGGCGGTGCTGGTCGGCGGCGCCACCTACCTGCTGCCGCTCTTCGCCACGGACATCCTGCATGTGGGCGGCCGGGGCCTGGGGCTGCTGCGCTCGGCGGAGGCCGTCGGCGCGATCGCGATGGCGATGGTCATCGCCCACCGCCGGCCTTTCAAGCGCGCGGGACGCGCCATGCTGTGGGGCGTCAGCGGCTTCGGGGCGGCCACCGTGCTGTTCGGACTTTCGCCCTGGTTCGGCTTGTCGCTGGCGGCGATGTTCATGATCGGGGCCTGCGACAACATCAGCGTGATCGTCCGGCACACCCTCGTGCAAATGCTGACGCCAGACCACATGCGCGGCCGGGTCTCGGCGGTCAACAACGTCTTCATCGTCGCCTCCAACGATTTGGGCGGCTTCGAGTCCGGGGCCACGGCCCGGCTCTTCGGCGCCATGGCCTCGGGATTCGGTTGGGCCGCCCCCGGTCTGTCGGCGCGCATCGCCGGCGCGGTCGGCTCGGTGGTCTTCGGCGGCGTGGGCGCCATCCTGGCCGTGGCCGCCACCGCCAAACGCTGGCCCCAGGTGCTGGCGCTCGGTTCGCTGCGCGATATCCGGCCGTCCGAAGAAGCCGCGGCCAGGGAACAGGCGGCCGAAGAGGAAGCCCAGCGCTAGGCGCCGCCTTTGGACAAATACATTTAACGCAGAGGCGCGGAGGCGCAGAGAATAATGCTGTTTTGCTTAACTCAACACCGCATTCTCTGCGTCTCTGCGTTAATAACTCTTCTTATTCGTCTTGATTCGTGAAGCTGAGTCCACCACAAATGTAATGGCGAGTTCCAGGGTGACAAATGCAACTATGTTTAATATTATGAAGGTTCACATGCGCGTTGCACGTTGGCCCGCGCGAGAGGAGTCATGAGCAAGACAACTGAATCGTTGGCGCCTGTCGTCGCCGAACCGGCGCGCGTGTCCGCGGCGCCGGACACACCTGAGGAAAAGTTCTTCAGTTGGATCGACTGGAGCGCCTTCTGGATCGCCTTCGCGGTCGTCTTCGGCGTTTACCTCTTCACCACCGCGCCCACGGTGACGATGGAGGATTGCGGCGAGTTGTCCACGGGGTCGGCGCACCTGGGGGTGCCGCATCCGCCGGGCTATCCGATCTGGGCGATCCTGACCTGGGGTTTCACCAAACTGCTGTTTTTCGCCCGCTTCCGCGGCCAGCCGAATCCGGCCTGGAGCGTGGCGGTGGCGTCGGCCTTTTTCGGGGCGCTGGCGGCGGGATTCACCTCGATCCTGATCTGCCGCTCAGGCCGCGACCTGCTGCGCAGTCTGGCGCGCACGACGGAACGGATCGGCACGCGCATGGAGGACGCCATCTGTTGGACAGCCGGGGTTGCGGCCAGCCTGGTGATGGCCTTCAGCCCGGTGGTCTGGTCGCAGTCGGTGATTGTCGAGGTCTATTCGCTGAACGCCTTTTTCCTGGTGGCGATCCTGTTCCTGGGCTACGTCTGGTTCCGCCGTCCGCACGCGCAACTCCCGGTGCTCACCTGGAGCGTGATCGGCATGGGAGTGTTCATAGGACTGGTGATGGCGGGGCTGGTGGTCAAGCTGCTGTCCGGCATGAACATGGACAACTTTTGGCAGGTCGGCGTCTATTACCTCGGCTATACGATCTTCGGCCTGCTGGCGGTGGGCCTGCTGGCCGTCATCTGGCGGCAGCGCCCGCGGGACCGCATTCTCTACCTGACCGCCTTTTTGTTCGGTCTGGGGCTGACCAACTATCAGGTGCTTTTGCTGCTGTTGGTGGCGCTGGCGGTGATGGTGATGGTGCGCGACCTGGGGCTCTTCCGCGACTTCCTGATCGCGGGGGCGCCATACGGCATCGTGATCGCGCTGATTCTGACCGGCTATCTGCCGGGCATCGACCACCCGACGCACAAGATTTTTTACGCATATTTCCTACTCAACCTGGTCTGGCTGGCAACCGTCTATTTTCTGCTGCCCAACGGCCGCACGGTGGCGCCGTCGGTGCTCTCCGCCGAACTGGGCTTTGCGGTCTACGCCTATATGCCGCTCTCGTCGGAAACCAATCCGCCGATCAACTGGGGCTATCCCCGGACCTGGGAAGGCTTTCAGCACGCCATCGGCCGCGGCCAGTACGAACGCATCGTGCCGACGCCGATATTCTCGATGGACTTCCTGCGGCAGGTGGGCGATTACCTGTCCGATTTGCGCGGCACCTTCACGCTGCCGATCGTGATCGCGGGCCTGCTGCCTTTCGCGGCCTGGAATGTCCGCGTGGGCCAGCGCCGCTACCAGGCGATCGTCCCGGCCGTGATCATGGCGCTGCTCGCCGTGAGCCTGATCGTTCTGGAAGAGGTCGTCATGCCCGCCGGCCAGGACACCGCCTGGCTGAGCAGGCCCTACCAGGGATTGATCGTGCTGATGGCGATCGTGATGACCATCGGGGTGGCGGTGATCGTGGTGACGGAGGTTAGGGACCTCTGGCAGACCGCCTTCGGACGGTTCAACGCAACCACCTCGGACCGCCTGCTCGCGGGCCTGGTGTTGCTGGGCGTGGCGGCCGTCGTGCTTCTGGTCGAGATCAAACTGGCCGGACGGGCGATCGATCCGGCTTCCGGACTGACAGCCATGGAGCGCGCGGGCATGTTCGCCTTCATGCTGGGGCCGCTGGTGCTGGCGGGGCTGATTCTGCACCTCTCCTCGTCCAAGTCGGAATTGTGCATGGACTTCGACGACTCCAACCGCAAGTGGATGCTGGCCACGCTGGCGGGCTTCCTGGTGATGAGCGTGGTGCTGGTGGACCTGGCGAGTCTCAAGGGCGACATCCAGGACATGTTCATTCAGCGGGTGAAATTCATCTCCTCGCACGCGCTTTTCGCGTTCTGGGTGGGCTACGGCATCGTGATCGGCCTGGCGACGCTGGCCGCCTGGCTGGTCCGCTGGCGGGCGCTGGCCTACATCGCGATCGCCGGCGCGCTGATCGTGCCGCCGCTGATCCCGCTGGCGGAGAACGCCTACAACAAGGAACTGATCCGCATCAACGGCGGCGCCGAGATGAACGGACACGACTACGGCTGGCAGTTCGGCAACTACCAGTTGCGCGGCGCCGAGGCCATCATCGAGGAATTGAGCCCCAACGAGGAACCGCTGCCCAATCCGGAGTTCCCGCCTGAAATGGGCCCCGGCGCCATCTTCTTCGGCGGCACCGATCCGGGGCGTTTTGTCCCCACCTACATGATTTACAACGCCGTGGTGCGGCCCGACGTTTTCCTGATCACCCAGAACGCGCTGGCCGACAACACCTACATGAGCGTGATGCGCGATCTCTACGGCGACGCGATCTGGATTCCGGCGGTCGTGGACGGCAACCGCGCTTTCAGCACCTACGTCGAGGATGTGCGCGCCGGGCGCACACCGGCCAGCGCCGACATCAAGATCGAAAACGGCCGCGTGCAGGTGCAGGGCGTCGGCGGCGTAATGCTGATCAACGGCATCCTCTGCCAGATGATCTTCGACTACAACAAGCGCACGCACTCCTTCTACGTCGAGGAGAGCTACGTCATCAACTGGATGTACCCCTACCTCACCCCGCACGGGCTGATCATGAAGATCAACTCCGAGAAGACGCCCCTGACCGAGGCCAACACGCGCGACGACCTGGCCTTCTGGGACTGGTACACGCGTCGGCTGACGGGGGAACAGATGTTCCTGCGCGACGTGGTGGCGCGCAAGTCCTTCTCCAAACTGCGTTCGGCCGTGGCCGGTTTGTATTCCGCCAGGGGACGGATGGCCGAGTCCGAACAGGCCTTCCGCGAGGCGCTGGCGCTTTACCCGCTGAGCCCCGAGGCCAACTTCCGGCTGGCTGACCTCTACCTGCGCGCCAACCGCGCCGGCGACGCGGTGGCGCTGATGGAGAGTTTCTGCCGCCAGGATCCCGGCAACGACCGGGCGGCGCAGTTCGTCGCCGAGATGAAAGGCCGCGCGGCCCTCAATCAGCGCCGCGGCGAACTGGAGAAGAAACTCGGCGGCGCCGGCACGGCCATCGGCGATGCGCTGGAACTGGCCGACGTCTACCGCCGTCTGGGCATGATCCAGCCCTTCGTCGAACTCTGCCGCAGCCTGCTCAAGAACCAGCAACTGCCGCCGCAGGCCTATCAAAGCATTGCGCGGATGGCGGCGGAACAGCGCATGCCGGACCTGCTCGCCGAAGCGTTGACGATCTACTGCGGCAAGGAGCCGACGGACGGCAACGCCTGGCTCGAACTGGCGGCCGCGCGCGCCATGCAAAGCCACTGGGACGATACCCTCAAGGCGCTGCAGCAGGCCGTGCGCGCGGGCGGCGAACCGCTCGTCGCGCGCATCCGCACCGATCGCCGCTTCGCGCCGCTGCAGAGCTGGCCTGCGTTCCAACGTCTGATCCAGACTGTGCCGATCAGTTTATGAACCGCTTTATCATCGCGCGCGGCGACGGTAAACGCACCTTGCAGGACGCGCTGGCCGCGCAGCTAAAGTTGTCGCGCAACGCCGCCAAGCGTTTGATCGACGCCCGCGGCGTGTTCGTCAACGGCCGCCGCATCTGGATCGCGCATCATGCGGTCAATACCGGCGACGAAATCGAGGTGGCCGGCGTCCCGGAATCCGCCGGCGTCACCCGCTCCCCCGCCGCCGTGGCGCGCGCCGCCGCCCTGCCGGTGCTCTTTCGCGACACGCGCTATGCGGTCGTGGACAAGCCGGCCGGGATGCTGGCGAATGGCGCGGACAGTCTGGAAAGCCGCCTGCAGGCCGAATGGAAGCTGCCGGCGCTGCGGGCGGTCCACCGCCTCGACCGCGACACCTCGGGCTGCCTGCTCTTCGCCTGCGACCGCGAGTCCCGCGACAAGGCCATCGAGGTCTTCGAAGACAAGGCCATCCTGAAACTCTACCACGCCATCGCCGCCGGCCGCGTGCATGGTCCGACCGACACGCTGGACAAACCGCTCGACGGCCTCTCCGCCGTGACCCACCTGCGCGTGCTGGACGAGAATGAGACCGCCTCGCATCTGCAGGTCAAACTGGAAACCGGACGCACCCATCAAATCCGCCGCCATCTGGCCGCCATTCACCATCCCGTGCTGGGCGACCGCCAGTACGGCCGGGATGCGAAGCTGCCGGAGTCCTTTCGCGAGGTCCCCCGCCAGATGCTGCACGCCGAGCGCCTGGCCATGCCCCACCCCTTCACCGGCAAGCCGCTCGTCGCCAGCGCCCCCCTGCCCCGCGACTTCCGCGAATGGCTGAGACGGTTGAAGCTCTCGTAGCGCGGTGAGTAGTGAGTGGTGAGTAGTGAGTGGTGAGTAGTGAGTGGTGAGTAGTGAGTGGTGAGTAGTGAGTGGTGAGTAGTGAGTAGTGAGTGGTAGGTTGTGGGAAGGCGAGCGCCGAACAGTCAACATTGAACGCTGAATGTTGAACGGGGCAGGTAGGGCGGCATCGCCGAGGCCGCCGTGGGTGGGATGAGCGCAGGCGGCGTTTGTGGTAGATCTAAGACGGCGCTCTCGGCGAGAGCGCCCTACCATGCCACTCCGCCACGGCGAGTGTATCTTCCGCCCCATAAACCAAACTCCATCTTCACTTTCCGACCTGCATCGGCACATACTGCAGATCGTTGTGAATACGACACTCCGTCCCGTACTCGGCGGTGAGGATGCAATCGCCCGCCAAACCACAAAACAGATCGGGCAGTCCGGCGATAACAGATTCAACCTCTCCCACCGAAAGCAGTCGCGTGTAGATTGTGCTTTCTTCTTTCATTTGGCTCTGCGTGCGAACGCTCCGGCGACCCGTACCGTTCCTCCGCATTGTTCGGCTGGAAGTTCCAAGGTTAACTTCCACTTACACGTTTATCTCCCGCACAATCCTGAAATAGCCGACAAGCATCAATGCCAGCACGGACACTACGACGGCGAGAACCAGTCCATACTGCCAAGCATTAAGCCGCGTGGTGACGAGGCATACGGTTTCAGCCTGTTTGGGGTTTGCGCTGAGCGTACATTCAAGCAACACACCTGCGACCACGGAAAAGAAGATTACGAATAGTTGCCCAACGACGAGTCTGCGAAAAAGCCGGGCGGTCGTCTCGCCGGCGAGATTTTTCCGCTTTCCCCTTTCTATCATGGGCATTGCATTCTCCTTTGTTACCGAACTTTATGCCTTGGCTGTCTCAGCGCGTGCCCATTCGAGAAGCTTGTTTTTAAGTAATTCCTTGGAAGGCAGGTAGAGCTGGTATTCCTTGGCGTGAATGTTGGCGTCCTTGGGCAGGGTGAGTTCGACAACGGTATCCTTCTTCGACTGGCAGAGGAGCAGGCCGATGGTGTGATTCTCTTCCGGCAGCTTAACGTGTCGATCGTAGTAGTTCACGTACATCTGCATCTGACCGAGGTCCTGATGCGTTAGTTTGTCGAGTTTGAGATCAATGATGACGTAGCAGCGGAGGAGACGGTTGTAGAAGACGAGATCCACAAAGTAGTGGTCTTCATCGAAAGAGAAGCGCTTTTGGCGGGCCTCAAAGAGGAAGCCTTTGCCAAGTTCCAGCAGAAAGCGCTCGATATGCGTGATGATGGCGGATTCGAGGTCGGACTCGGAATAGCCGGTTTTTTCGTCGAGACCGAGGAATTCCAGGACGTAGGGTTCCTTTAAGACGTCTTCCGGCTTCGTGATAATCTGGCCTTTTTCGGCAAGGCGTTTCACGCCGTCCTTGTCTCGGCTGAGAGCGAGGCGCTGGTAGAGGGCGGAGGCTTTCTGGCGTTTGAGTTCCGGCAAGGACCAGCCTTCTTTGGTGGCCTCGATTTCGTAAAAACTGCGTTCATCGGGATCTTTGATGGTCAGGAGGAGAACGTAATGCGTGCAACTGAGGGTGAAGGGGCTCTGGGATATAACAGCCGGATGCTGCCAAATATGAGCGGGGGCCGGTTTGCCATTAACCTGTTGGCTTTTCTCTGCGATCAGCAATTTTTCAGTAGGTTGCTGAAATATCTGTAGCCGCTCCCGCCAGGTGAGAAAAAAACGCCGCATGTGTGACAAGTTGACCGGGGAAAATCCCTTGCCGAATTCCTTGGTCAGTTGGGCTGAAAGCTCCTTCAATAACTCCGCTCCATACGCGGCCCGCGTCTCTCCCTTCTGCTCGTGCTCGACGATGCGGCGGCCGATCTCGAAATTGGTCATCACTTGAAAAGTGTCCACCACGGAGGCAACGCCACGGCGGGCGGACTGGATGAGACGGCGCACCTCAACGATGAGCGGGGCAAGCCCGTCGGACTTGGCCTTGGCGACATGGGTATTCTTTTTCATCTGGACAACGCCTCCATCAATTGTGTCTTCATCTGCCCGCGTAAAGCGGCGTCTGCGCGAGGAGTTTTCGTTCTGGAAACCTAAAGTTCACACTCAGCGGTGCGGCTTGTCCACATCCGCTGGCGTGCCTGGTTCGGAACTCCTTTTCTCGCTCAATACCGCTTTCATCTTCGCAATGATTTCCGGTGAAGGCACATCGTGCGACTGCAAGACCAGGAGTGCGAAGTTGTTGGCAAGGATCTCTTCGGGATGGATAATGTACTCCGTGTTCTTGCCTATCTGCTCAATGAAACCCGAAACCTGATCTGCGCCGACGAGCTTTGCTTTCTGCCCATCATAAACCGGCCTTGCAATGGGCGAACCATCGTTCCGTTCTACCAGGAGGAACCTGAACTGTAGGTAATCGAAGAACTCCCCACCGTGCTGAACGCTGTATTTCTCCGCGCCCGAATACAGTATGGGGATGGCCCAGCGCTCCCTGCCCTCGACTTGAAGACGGATGCAATGGTCGTTCATGGGTGCGTCAGGGTTGGTGATCTTTCGCGAAAGCAACGCCAAGGGAAAGGCGACCTCGTCGCATTTCACGAAGCCAATGACAGCATAGAGCTTTTCTCTCAGGACTGGATTCGCGCGTGACATTATGTGAAAGAGTTCATGGCAAATCAACTTCTTGGTCTTCGTGACAGGCGCGTTCAGCTCGGTTTTCGGCAACACAATGGCGTTGGTCCGGGTATATGCCGCATTGCCTTCCTCGTTACCTGTTGTCTTGATAACAAACACCTTATTCGGAAACGGCAAAGATAGTGCTTTGAGTTCTGCCTGAAGGCCCTCGATCGCAGAACTGAGCTTCCGTTTCTCGGCATCCGTCCATTCGAGAGTATTTTTCCCGGCAAATTCCCGGAAATCCTTCTCGGAGATGTCCTTGTCCGTTTTCAGTCTGGCGGCACGGTCGAAAGGACTCATGCGTGCGACAAAATCATCCCGGCTGCCAAGAATCGCCTTCCCTTGCGCACCGGTGGCGAAGACAACGGTGGTGCTGTCGCCGATGGTCATCTGGGCATGGCACGCCAGAGAAACAAGTGCGACCACAGGCACTACCAACAGGAATGATCTTTTCATGCTCTTCTCCATACCGAACAGTCTTAGCCCAAGTTTCGCGGGTACTCAACGGTTTCGGGCAAAATCGGTTCGATTTCAGTCGCAAGTCCCTGATATATCGTGTGGGTTTCGGTTTGTAGTGCCCATAAATGCCTGAGTTCCATTGACGCGCGTGGGGCCGCAG
>CAIYGI010000040.1 GCA_903925685.1 uncultured bacterium | reverse complement strand
TTCCCAATCCACTACTCCCTCGTTGTCATCCTCGGGCGTGAGACCCGGGGATCCATTTCCATTGCATTGTTGAGCGCAGCGAGGCAATCAATAAATAGCCGTGCCTTCTACACTCTATTAGATGTCTCTTTCCAGTTTGTCGCGGTTCCCTTTAATGTGTGACGACTCTGAAAGCCGCCATCCGAAGCTCCAGTTGCAGGCCCCGAATTGTTTATGCGCTGTTTTTCCGCATTCCGGGCATACGGCAGTATCACCGTCACCGAATGCTTTCAGTTCGTCGAACTCATGGTTCCCGCCGCATTTAAACGGGTATATCGGCATCCTTTACCTCCGAATACTCTTTGCCGGATACCGAATTCATGCGCACGGCCAGGAATTCAGCATGGGTTGTGACGTCGTCTTTGATCGCGGTCCCGCCCTTGTCTGACGGGATGATGGCGATGAAAAGTGTTTGGTTGTAAAAGGTGACTTCGCAAGATTTGAGTTCTTTGATCTGGTTGTGGGTCAATTTTTTGAAATCCGTGTAGGTTACACTTGGGATTAACATATACCTCCATCGGGGCCGGGGAAACCCGGCCCCTTTCGCTATTAAGAAACCGTGATTGCGCCCAGGTCGATATTGTCGTTGAGCAGGTCGTTGTACGGGATCACTTTCAGGAAAAGGTTCCATCTCAGTGCCGAACAATCGACATCGCCGTTCTGGATGATATAGAGGAATGCGTCGGCGGAAGACCCTTTGGCTTTCCAGATATACTTCTGCCCCGTTCCTGCCAGTGCCTGGGGGATCGTTCCCTCGAAAACGCCGGTTGCGGCATTTACTATCGAGTCGAAGATGACGTTTGAATGTGACAGGGAAGCTGTGCCGGCGGCATTGTCCGCAAAACCCACGTCGATGTCGCCGTCATTGGCGGTTTGTGTCGTGATCACGCATAGCGAATCGAGCACGACGAGGTCTTTATAGTAAGGGTTCTCGATGTAGTAGATCCCGTCGTTTGCTCCCGCGTCCTGGTCGGATGCACCCCGGAGCCCGGGGAATCTCATCCAGAATTCGCGGCAGGCCCCAGCCTGGTCAGAAGATTTGGTATTGTCCAGTTGCATCTTTATTGCGGTAGGATTAGCCATTTTCCCTCCCTAGCTTGCGGTCGCAGACAGCAGCACGGCTGCGGCCAGTTTGTTGGTGAGACGCATGCCTGCGTAGAACTTGATGCGGACCCTTTCGGCGTCCTTCGTTTCGAGCTGGTTGAACCTTTCGACGTGTATCATCCCGGCTCCATGGATACCGCAGAGCCCGTCCTCCCCCATGCGCAATGCGAATACAGGTGAAGTGTCGTTCCCTGCGGCGACGCTGGTTGTCGGTGTGTAGGCGGCAGGAGCGGAAACGATGGTGGTTGGGTCGGGGAAGTTGATCGGGGTGTAGTCGTCCACCAGGATTATCTGCTCCCCGTAGGAAGTGATGATCTCCCCGAGTGCCCCGGTCCTAATCGTCAGGTTGTTGCCTGCCGCCCGGGCGAGCCCGCCGAGTTTGCGGCGCAGTTGGCGGTTCATCACGAGGTGTGTGGGCTTGGGTTTTACGCAGTCCACCAGCACATCGATCATGTCGAGTGTGAGTGCCCCTGATGCGCCGGAAGCCGCCTGTACTACCTGGCTGTTGTTTCCTGCGCTGAATGCGCTGAAGATGGCTCCGTCGAGGTCGGTCGAAGCCGCGCTTTCGCATTCGCAGATAAGGCGCAGCAATCCCTTGAAGTTTTTGGAAGCGCTCCATTTGGCAACGGCGGTGGTCTGCCCAAGTATCGCCAGTTCATCGAACCAGTTGGCGACGGCCTTCGATTTGAGTTCAATCATCGAAGCCATCGTGTCTTCCCCACCTGTCGCGAGGCGGCCGAATTTATCGTCGTCGGCGTCGCCGCCGAGGATGGAAAGAGCCGCGTCGCGGTATTCCCATGTGGGAGTGCCTTCCAGCCACGTATCGCCGACTTCGTAGGTATCGGCGGCAGCGGCCGCCAGCTCCATCTTGTAGCGGGAGATATTGTTATTTATTTCCACGAAAGGCAGTTCTGAAAGCCACGGTGATTGTTTCACGATGGTTAGCCCGATGCCACGCCTGATCTCGGCGTCGGGCCCGAGGTATTTATATTGTGCAAGTGTTGCGGCCATGTATTAGAAACCCTCCAGTTTACTTTTTATTTAGTCCACGGGAGATTAACTCCCTCGGTGACAGGCGGGAGATATCTTCGCCCCCTCCGGCGTTCTTGCCCGAATCCGGCACGATAACGGCCGTTTTCTTCGGCATCACCGAAGCGTAGTCTTCGATGAGGCCAAGGTCCGTTATGCCCCGTTTTGCCGACCATTCTTTAAGGATGGCTGTACTGACATTGTTCTTTTCGGCGATGCCTGCGATTGCCATTTCGAATCGGCTGGTTTTCGCCTCTGCTAGTTCGGCGGTATGTAGTGCTTTTTCTGCCTGGAATTTTTCAACCTCCGCGTTATACGCCCGGATGTCGCCGGCCAATTTTTGCCTTCGCTGGATGATGGATAGCTCTTCAGGTTTGTCTTTTACTTTTTCGAGTTCAGCTAGTTCACGTTCCTGTTCCTCTTTGGCTTTTCGTGCCTCGGCTTCTTTTACGATTTGCTCCCGTTTAATCAGGGTTTCCTCAACCCTGCCTGTTCGTGATGCATAATCACTAACAGCTTTCAGTTCCCTTGCCACGACCTGTTCTTCGCTAAATGTTTCGGGTGTTGAAGTTCCCTGTTCTGTCGCAGAAGCCGTTGGCAAGTTTTGCGTCGCCTCGGTATCCTGCTTAGTTCCAGTTCCGTCCATAATTCGTGAATCTCCTTTAAATATAAAAAGCCCCGCGTTGTTATTCCGCGGGGC
>CAIYGI010000039.1 GCA_903925685.1 uncultured bacterium | reverse complement strand
TTCGATCCTTTGTGGGACCGTTTGTTCGCCCCAAAGAATTCACCACGCCGCTTTACTTGTCACGCGTCAAAAAGTGCCATGTCATTTTCCGGGCAGTTCGCAAAAACATGCGTAATTACAGCACGGGATCAGGAAGTGTGATGTTATGGGTGTGCGCCGTCATCCAATCTCTGCGTCGGAAGCGGTCGCCCCGCGCCCTGATATTCGGAACGCTGGCGCTGATCGCGATTTTCCTTTCCGGCCTGTGTTGGTTCCATGCCAGCCAAGCCCTGAAGATGACGGACATTGGAATCGGGCGCGAGATCATGGCTGTCGTAAATCTTTCCGGGATTGTCTTGCTCTTCCAACTCTGGATGGCCCTTTGGCTGGGCCTCGCTCTGGTCGGCGCGATTGTCGAGATGATGCCGCGACGCAAGACCGCATACATGGTGGTTGTTGCCGTGTCGGCCTGCATGCTGATCGCGAGTGCCATGACATGGCGGTCGACCCTCGAATGGTTGTGCAATGCGGTGGAGGGCGCTGGAAAACCGCCGCCGGCTCGATCGGTTACATAAGGGGACACGATTAAGCAGTTTCTCATGTACATGACTCCGTTCAAGCGTTACATTCCCAATCAGTCCACTGTGAATGTGACGGGGAACAGGCGGAGGCAGCATGAAGGCACTGAAAGTCGCCCTGATTTATAACGCGGCGGCCGCGACGACTTCGGAATCGCCCGAGGACCGCGGCAGCGTAAACGACCTGCGCACGATGATCCGCCGGATGGCGCGCGCCTTGCGCTCGCTGGGCCACAATGTCGAAATCCTGCCGTTGTCGAACGATCTAATGGCTTTCCAGCGGCGTATGCACCGGCTGCAGCCGGACGCGGTGTTCAATCAATACGACGATGTTGTCCACGGGGCGCTCTACGAAATGCGCGTGGCAGCGCTGGTGCGCATGATGGGTTATCCGATGACCGGCTCGCCGGCGCTGGCGCTCGGTCTTTCGCGCTACAAGTACATGGCCTCCACCCTGCTGCAGGGCGCGGGGATTCCGATTCCCCCAGACACGCATCTGCTGGAGCGCGTGGGCGACGTGGACCGCGTGCGCTGGCAGTTCCCGATCATCGTGCAGCCCAGCCAGGAACACGCCGGGATCGGCGTGGAACGCGACTCGGTGGTCAACAGCCGCAATGCTTTAAAGGATCGTGTGCGCCGCATCCGGTCCACTTATAATCAACCGGCCCTGGCGCAGCGTTTTCTCCCGGGGCGCGAATTCAACGTGGGCGTGGTGGGCGGCCGGCGGGTGCGCGTGATGCCGCTGGCGGAGGTCGATTACAGCCAGTTGCCGGGCGAAATCCCGCCGATCATGTCCTACGCGGCCAAATGGCTGGAAGGCTCCATCGAATACAAGAAGACCTCGGTGATCTGCCCGGCGGCCGTCGAGCCGGAACTGGCGCGGCGGATCAGCATGGTTTCGCTGCGCGCTTTCCGCGCGGTCAACGGCTGGGGTTACGGGCGGGTGGACATTCGCCTCGATGAAGCGGGCGAACCGTATGTGCTCGAGGTGAACTGCAATCCCTCGCTCGACGAGGCGGTGTCGCTGGCGCGTTCGGCGCTGCGCGCGGGTATCAATTACCCACGGCTGCTGCAGATGATTCTCAATGCGGCGTTGGAGGGCATGCCCTTCGACGTGGACATGCCGATGCTTGGCAACGCCCCGGCTAAACCGTAAACCGGCCCGTGTAGCCGAAGTCCATGGCGAGGGCCGTGGCCAGGGCGGTGACGTCCAGCAGGTTGGCGTTCGCGTCCTCCAGATGACAGCGCAGCCGGATGGCCGCGGCGCGGGCCTCGAGTTTGTTGAGAATGGTCTCGACATCCTCCGGTTCGAGCCCCGACCAGCGCGAGACGCGGGCCAGCAGATCGGCCTTGTGCTGGTGGATCAGCGCGGCGGCGCGCATGCCGCCGCGGCCCGCCGGCGGCGGAAAGACGGCGCGCAGTTTGTCGTCTACGTAACCCTGCGCCGCGGCCCGGTAACGCTCGATGCGCTGGCCGTAATGCTCGGCCAACAGCACCCGCAACTCCTCGACCGGATTGAGCAGCGGCCCGTTTTCGCGCACGGGCTGGCGCGACCGTACGTCGCGCATCAGCCGCGCCACATATTGCAGTTTGCGCATCGCGGGCCAGGCGTGATATTTGCGACGCCAGGCCGTGCGGGGCGTCAGCCAGACCGCGAAGGTTTCGGCGAAATCCTCGTCGGGATGCTTTTGGGCATAATTGCGGCCGTATTGGCTGTGGACGATGTGCCGGACGAACTGGCGGCTGAAAGGGTCCGGTTCGAAGGCATCGCGGTAGGGGGACGAAAAAGCGCCGAAAACCTCGGCCCAACCGGGCGATTCCCAGAGCCGGTAGGCGTAATTGAAGGCATGCCCGGCCTCATGGCGCAGAAACATCATGATCGTGGAATCGTCCTCGATTTCCCCGGTCTGCTCCTCCTCGATGCGCATCAGACGCTTGTCGGCAAGGTAAAATGGAATGCCGATGATGGGCACCTCGTTCGGACAGCCCCAACTGTCGGTCAGGTAGCAAATGGGCCGGAAAACGAGTCGCTGCCGCTCCAATTCGCGATAAAGGCGCTGAACTTGCGGTTCCAGGATCGAATTCGCGATCTGCAGCCCCAGATCGCTGATCCGGGTATTGAGCAGCTCGTAGCGGGTGGTTTCCCAGCTTTCGAGCACGGAAGTGGTGGTTGCGGCGGACATGGTGGGAAAAGGGAATAATATGCCCAAAAACCCGCAATGGCAAGCGATTTTAAACTAATCCAGGGCTATGCTTGTCCAGTCGCCAAAGGCCAGTTCCCGTGCCGCGAATTCCCATACCACGCACTTTTTCCCGCGCAAACAGCCTGGATTTTGCTTCATCAGACGCGACAGCTCCTGGCGCGTGGCGTACGCTCCCCGGTCATTGAAGGTGATGCTGTCCAGCGGCCGCTGGAGGTAAAAGGCCAGTTGCTCCACCAAGCCTGCCGAAGCACCCCACCCCAGCGAGGCCAGCGAATAGATATTGGCAAAACTGTCGCCCAGCAGGAGAATCTCCGCCTCCCGCGACTTGGTCCAGCGCATGCCGTCCGGAAGCAGGATCTGTGACAGGGCAACCGTTTCAAGCCCGGCAGTTTCCTTGGACTCGGGCGGCTTGAGCATGGCAGCCGTGTCTCCGAGGCTCGTCACGGTGATCTTCTGGCGCCGGTAGCCTGCTGGCGGCCGTGTCGCAAGCACGCCGGCGCCGGAAATGAGCTTCGCCAGTTCCCGGGCAACCAGTTCCATGCCTTCGGGCCGCCAGTGCGTGTCGGTTGCAAGATACAGGGGGCGGCCTGTCTGCCGACTCCCCTGCTCCAGAATGGGCGCCACGTCAAGCACCGTGACGCCCGCCTGCCGCAGCCGGCCAATGAATTCCGGGAAGGCTGGATTGTGAAGCGGCGCCCCGTTGTCCAAGCCCGCAAAGCGCCCGGGATAAATCGCCGCCTTGGGCGGGACAGGCAGGACGATCAGCCGAATGCCGCGCACGTCCAACTGGCGGGCAAAATCCGCGACACAGGCGACCGGATCGGGCCGGCCTTTCAAACCGAGGAAAGACGGGCCGGCCACAAAGTCGACATCCGGCCGGTAGAACAGCCAGCCACCGCGTCCCGGGTAGACCTTTTCGTTGCCAACTCCGAACCAGCGGGTCATGGCCAGCTGGGTGGGTGGCAGCGCCAGACGCGTAAGCCATGAAGTTTCCTCGATCTCCAGCGTGTAACTGTTCAGTTCCGGCAAAAGGCGCCGGTTGGCGGCGAACACGCGCCGCGGCAACGAACCCGGTGCATCTGCGCCGACCTGGATCGCGGCGCGCAGGCGCGCAGCGAGTCCGTAACATGCCGGCCAGACCCGCTCGCCAAAACCAAGGCGATGGCGGTTAAAGACGTCAAGGTGTTGAATCAGCGGCACAACGCCGATGAAGGCTAGGAAAAGGCCGACCGTGATGCGCGCCAGGGCGGGCGTCACGCGGGTGCGCCGTATCTCCTCCCGCGCCTGCTCCTCGCGTGTCGGTTTGTACCGGTCTGTCAGCATGGTTTCCTCAGAAGATAAAGTAGATGAACGGGTTGTAGGCCTGCATGTTCAGCAAAAGCACGGAAATCAGCAGGAGGGCGAATGCGGCCGTAATTTTCGCGGGGGTCAGCCGCCGCGTCCAGTCCCAGGTCTGGGGCATGCCCCATACCACAATGGCGCAGACGGCCATGGTCGCCAAATAGTAAGGCTCGAACAGCACGCCGCGGAGCAGTACGGCGCTCTCCTGCGTTGTTCCCAGGCCGAGCATGCGTCCGCAATAGGCGATGGCGGACGAAAGGTCCGCCGCCCTGAAAAACACCCAGGTGAACAAAACGAGCGTAAAAGTCAGACTCATCTGAACCGGGCGGGGAAGCCGGCCGTAGAGGCTGGTCTTGCCGCGCAGACGTTCGAACGCCAGCAGCGCGCCGTGCAACCCGCCCCAGACCACGAATTTCCAGGCGGCGCCGTGCCACAAACCGCCGATCAGCATCACAAGCAGGAGATTGCGATAGGTTCGCCACGGACCCAGGCGATTGCCGCCGAGGGGCACGTAAAGGTAGTCCTTGAGCCACGACGAGAGGGAAATGTGCCAGCGCCGCCAGAAGTCCGTGATCGAGCAAGCCCGGTATGGCGCGTCGAAATTCTTCGGAAAGATGAACCCCAGCATCAGGCCAAGCCCGATGGCCATGTCGGAATAGGCGCTGAAATCGAAATATATCTGGAAGGCGTAGGCCACGATGCCATACCAGGATTCCAGGCATCCGCCCGGGCCGCCAGCGAAAACCGTGTCGGCGATCTTCCCGCAAGGGTTGGCGAGAACGATTTTCTTGGCAAACCCGAGCGCGAAAAAGGCCGCCCCGCGCGCGAATTTTTCCATGGTCGGCACGCGCTGCCGCAACTGATCCGCCACCTCGCTGAAGCGGATGATGGGGCCGGCCACGAGTTGCGGGAACATGGACACAAAACAGGCGTAGTCCACGAAATTGCGGATGGCGCGCGCATCGCCGCGATAAACATCGATGATGTAACTCATGGATTGGAAGGTGTAGAAACTGATGCCCAGCGGCAGCGTAACCCTCAAAACGGTGTCGAAGCCCGCGCCGCCCATGCCGAAGGCCGCGGCAACGGCGTTGAAACTGTCGATCGTAAAATTGAAGTATTTGAAGAATCCCAGCAGCAGCAGGTTGGAACTGAGACTGACGACCAGGGCGGTTTTCTGCAGGCGCGAGCGTGGAACGCCCTTCGGCAGAGGGGCGGTCATGCCGCCCGGCGAAAACGATTGTGGCGCCGCAACCAAGAGCCCGGATGCGTAGTCCACCAGCGTCGACAGAAAAAGCAGCCCCACAAACAGCGGATTTGCCCAGCCGTAAAACAGGTAACTGACCAGCGTGAGCACAAAATTCCGCCAGTGGTGCGGCAGCCCATAATAGAGCAGCAGCGCCAGCGGGAGAAAATAGAACAGAAAAATGTGCGAACTGAATACCACTATCGGCCACCTATGTCATAAAGCAACGGCAACCCCTTGTCTTTCACGTCCATGATCAGGCGTTCGCCCTCCAGTTCCGGATGCGCCGCGTAGGGCTCAAGGCGGAGCGTATAACTTTGACCCGCCCGTCGGCCGGGATCGCGCACCGTTCCGTCGATAATACCCCAGTGCGCCACCAGTAATTGCCCTTGCGGATAAATGCCGGCTTCGAGTTTTTCGACGGAGTAAAGGTATACGACCAGGGCCTGGCGATAGGGAGCGATCGAGGCAAGCGCCGGAATTGCCGTCGTCTCCAGCAAACGCGCCCGCACGACAATCGCAGTCCGGGATGAGGCGTCCGGCAATCCGGTTTCGGAGTCCAGGCGCGCCCCGGCAACGCCGCCCGCCGGATCGAGCCAGAGATCGGGAAAGAAATCCGGCGACTTGTCGTCCGTCACGCGCAACCAGGCCTCGACGCTGCGCAGATCGGGGGCGAACCGCCCCGCGTAAATTTCGACAGCGGCGCCCCCGGCGCGGATCCGGTTGGCCCCCTCGCCCCCTTTGTAGGGACCGGTCATGCTGAAAAATCGGACGCAATTCGCCCAACGCGGGTGATAAACCTCCCATCCGTCAATGCCCGGCGCGCCGGAAAGACAAACCGCCCATTTCCGCTTGCCGCCGGCGGGATGAAACACAAGATTGCGATGTGCGCCATCGAAGACCCAGAGCAGCCGACTGTCGTCCGGCGCCAGCGATGCCCAACAGCCCCTCCCCTTTTCTTCGAAGGTCCCGGCGGCCAGATCGACCAGGCCGGCTTTGGGCCATGGAAACAGTCCGCCCATGTAATGCCCGTCGCGGGAAAGTTGCACATTGTCCGGGACCATGGGAGTCTTATCCCAGATCTTCTCCCGCACGGCAGGGTTGTCCAGCCGGAACCGGAACAGAGGCGCCCCTTCATCCTCGTCCGTCCCGCTCATCGGCGGCAAAGCGTAGACCCATTCGCCGCCGTCCGCCGGATCGCGCCAGACACCGGCGGCGCGGCCCGCGGCCAGGTCCATCAGCGCGCCGCCGTTCCAGTTGACCGCCCGGATTTTACCCGTGACAAGGTCCGAGAACACCACCCGGTCCCCGCGCGGCGTCAGCAACGGCTTGTGATAATTTCCGGTCTGACCGATGATCGCGCGCTCGCCGTTGCGTTCGTCGGAATCCAGCCCCATCAGAAGCAGTCCTGAGCCTGTGCATCCAGTGTCCCGGCCATCGCCCGCCACCTGCCGGGACCAGACCATGCGGGCATGCGTGCCGGTCAATCGGCGCAAGGCCACGGCGGATTTGGAAACCTGGCGGTCGTGACCCAGATAGGCCACCGACGCGGTCGTCATCGCCGCCAATGCGATAGCCAGCGCAATCGGGGAACCCGGATGTGATTTAACGATCTTGAACACATGTAGGTCATGCCTAAGAGAACGCCGTATGTCAAGCTGGCAAATGCCGACTTGATACGGTATTGTTGCAGCCGGGCGGCAATAGCAGGGAGACGATCATGGCAAGAGTCGATGCTAGAATTATAGGGGGACTGCTGGCGCTGGCCCTGGCGGTCGGCTGTGACAATGGCGGGAGCGGCGGCAATGGCGCCAGCGCCGACACGAACACGAATACACCCCCTGCGGATACCGTCACAACCGTCGCCGCCGACAACTTTCCCGACGGACTGCATCCCGACGCCGCCGCCAGCAGCGACATCGCGGCGGTCTTTGCCGGCCAACTGTCCGGCACGCCTGGCGCGGGAAGCGACGCGAACACGATCGTCTGCCTGGGCGACAGCATCACGGCGGCCGGCTATCCGTCCTTTCTGGCAACCCAGACCGGCAAGCAGGTGGTGAACTCGGGGGTGCCCGGCGAGGAATCCCCAAGCGGCGCGGCGCGGGTATCGTCGTTGTTGTTTACCTATCACCCCGGCTATATCTGCATACTCTACGGAATCAACGACCTGATATCGCATCGCGCGCCGGCGGACATCGTTCAATATCTGAGCCAGATTGTCGCGACGGCGCGCGCCGCCGGCGCCGTCCCGGTGCTGGCCACACTGACGCCGGTCAGCGGCATGTACGGAAAATACCAAAGCGACGTCGACGATCTTAACGCGCAGATTCGCGAGGTGGCATCGGGCCAGGGGATCGCGCTGGCCGATCTTGCGGCGATATTCTGACCACCATCCACCTTCCACCCCCAACCTGGGAAATTATCCTACGGCGCCAGCGGTTCGATCACGCGAATATTCCGCCAGCGGCCTGAAGCGAAGCGCAGCAGCCAGGTCAGCGCCACCAGCAGCACGAAAACCGTGATCAACCACCACTGCGCCACGATTCCGGCGTGCAGACGGTCGAATAAGATCAGCGCGCCGATGAAAAGGCCGTAAGCGACCAGATTGGCCGCAAAGGTCCAGCGGGTATCCCCGGCCGACTGCAGCGCCGAAAGAACGACCACGTTGCAGGCATCCAGAAAACTGTAAGCGGCGACAAAGCGCAGCATCATGACGCTGAGGCCGAAAAGCGAAGCCTGCTCGGAATTGGACATGGCGCCGGCTTCGAAAAAGAGCCTGATCAACGGGCCGGGCAGGAATACAAAAAACGCCCCGCAGATCAGCATCCAGGCCTCGCTCATTGCCAGGCCGCGGTAAACGATGCGGCGCGACAAGTCGGGCCGGCCGCGGCCCTGACACTGCCCGACGTAGACGCTCACCGCCTGGGCCATTCCGATCAGCGGAAAGAAGGAAGCGCCATTGATCCGCCAGGCAATGTTCGTGGCCGCCAGATCGGCGGTCCCCACCCGCCCGACGAAAAACATGAAGACGGTCCAGGCCAGAATCTCGACCGCCATGCGCGCGCCGCTGGGCACGCCAAAGCGCAGCAGACGCCCGAACAGCGTCCAGTCCAGCCGCCGCTCGCTCCAGGTGCCGTAGTCGCGCCGTTCGCGGGCGCGGAAGAACAGCCACGCCAGCAGCAGCGCATTCACGCTCTGCGCCGAAACCATGGCCAATGCGGCGCCGGTAATGCCCAGACGTGGAAAGCCTCCGTGTCCCAGCACCAGCAGCCAGGCCGCCACGCCGTTCCAGACCAGTCCGACCAACTGCACGATCATCAGCGAACGGGTGCGCTCGGTGGCCGTGAACAATCCCGAAAACGCGCTGACAAGCAAGCCCGGCAGGGCGCCCCAGCAGGCGATGCGAAAAAAGGCGATTTCCATGCGCGCCAGCATACCGGTATGACCGGCGCCGTAAAACAGGGCCGGACCGGCCTGCGCCGCGCAGGCCACAAAAACCGCCGATACCAGGGCCACATAAATTCCCTGCCAGATCGCCGCCCCGGCCCGCCGCGGCCTGCCCGCGCCGATGTACTGCGCGGCGAATGTGCCGGCATAGCCCGCCACGCCCTGAAAAAGACAGACCAGCAGGAAACTCGCCAAGCCCGCCGGGCCGATCGCGGCCAGCGCCTCGGGCGAATGCCATGCCAGGAACATGGCATCCATGAACTGCATGATCATGAAGCCGCTCATGCCGAGCATCAGCGGCATCGCCAGCCGCAGCAGGTCGCGGCAGGACTTGTCGTTCGGATCGCGCGTCATGGGCAGTGTGCGCGGACAAAGTCGCGCACCGCGCCCGCCTCCGCCGGCAGCGGCGTGCAGCGCGTCGGCAGTTCCAGCAAGGCATCGAGCGCGGGATGGTGCGCCAGGTCGCGTCCGATGGCTTCATGCACGGCCTTGGAGAACTTGGCCGGGTGCGCCGTGGCCAGCGCGATGGTGGGCGTGTCGTCGCGCAGGAAGGCGGAGGCCACATGCACGCCGACCGCGGTGTGCGGATCCAGCAGGTAACCGTAGCGCTCGTAGTAGTCGCGAATGACCGCCCGCGTGGCGGCCGTATCGCCCACCCCGGCCGCAATTCCAGCGTCCACCGTGCCGTCGGGCTGCAGAGGCGCCGTCAAGCGTCCAGCGCGGGCAAAGCCCTCCATCAGTTCACGCAAACGCGCGCTGTCGCCGCCCACGCGGTAAAAGAGATAGCGTTCGAAGTTGCTGGCCACCTGGATGTCCATCGAAGGACTCAGCGTGGCATGCACGGCGCCGCGCGCATAGACGCCGGAGTTGAAAAAGCGCGCCAGAATGTCGTTCTCGTTGGTCGCCAGGATCAGCCGCCGCACGGGCAATCCCATGCGCCGCGCGATCCAGCCGGCGAAGATGTCCCCGAAATTGCCGGTCGGCACGGCGAATTGCACCTGCGCCGCGCCGGTGGCGCGCCGCACGCGCAGCCCGGCGTAAAAATAGTAGACCACCTGCGCCATCACCCGCGCCCAGTTGATCGAGTTGACCGATCCGAGCGCATAACGGTCCTTGAAAGACAGGTCGCTGAAAAGCGTTTTAAGAATTCCCTGGCAGTCGTCGAAAGTGCCGGCCACGGAGAGGTTGAAGACATTGTCGTCCAGCACGGTCGTCATCTGCCGTTCCTGGATCGGGCTCACGCAGCCGCGCGGGTGCATGACAAAGATGCGGATGCCGCGCCGCCCGCGCACGCCCTGGATCGCCGCGCTGCCCGTGTCGCCGCTGGTCGCCGCCAGCAGGTTCAACTCCGAGCCCGAGCGCGCCAGCAGCGTCTCGAAAAGCCGTCCGAGGAATTGCAGCGCCAGATCCTTGAAAGCCAGCGTCGGACCGTGAAACAGTTCGAGGATGTGGAGCGGCCCAACCGCCTTGACCGGCGTCACCTCTGGATCGTCGAAACCGGCGTAGCTCTGCGTCACTAGCGCGCGCAATTCGTCCGCCGTCAGGTCGTCGGCAAAAAGCCGCATGACCTCAAATGCGAGTTCCCGATACGACAAATCCGCCCAGCGATCGAGCCGCTCGCGGACGTCGGGAATCGTCTCCGGCAGAAGCAACCCGCCGTCGCGGGCCAGCCCCGACATGACCGCCTCCCCGAACGGCATGGGTTCCACCCCGCCGCGTGTGCTGAAGTAGTTCATAACCGGGCCAACAATAGAAGAGAAGCCCATCCTACGGCAAGCCATAACGCCATAACGCTCAGTTCCGGATCTCGCCGGTTTGCCGGTCCAGGCGAAGTTTGCCAAGCCTGACGATCGTTTCCTTGTCCCGTTTGGAAAGCTGCTTGAAGCGGTACTCCGCCTTGAGCGCCAGGGAATGCGATCCGATGCGGCGAATGAAGACCAGTTCCCCGGGCTTGTTCGCGCGCAGAAACCTGGCCGCCTTGCGGCTGCCGGAAGCGTGCTCCCGGTAGCGGCGGCCGACATCCGTGGAGATGCCGGCATAAAGGCTGCCGCCGACGGTGCGAACGACGTAGAGATACCAGGTCAAATTCCGGGCACCTCATTCACCGATGCCGGTGTCAAGCAATGCCGGTCGCCTTCGATTTATCCTCGTGATTCCCGTCCTTGCTCATCTTTCCCAGAAAGGCCGGCATTTCCAATCCGACCTGCTTGGCCAGTTCGTGCATCGGAGGCAGGGCGCCCATCAGTTTCTTGCCGAGGTCGCTCATGCCGCCGCCCGCGCCGCCGCCGTCCCAGATCACGATCTTCTCGATCGGCAGATCCTGGATGGCCTGCGCCTGGATGTGCGAAATTTCGACCAGTTTCTCGATCAACAGCAGCGCCGCGGCCACCTGAGGGTCGCCGGCGGACTGGACGAGGTTGCGATAACCTAGCGCCTTGCCGTCAAGCACGGCCTGCACCCCCTGCCCTTCCGCGGTCATCCTGGCGATGGTGGCCTCGGCCTGTCCCTTGGCGATCAGCACCGACTGTTCACGCTGGGCATCGGCGGCGATCACGACCTTCTTCTTGTCGGCCTCGGCCGGCACGACGATCTCCGCGTTCAGGCGGGACTGCTCGCGCAGGGCGCGGGCATCCTCGGCCTTCTTCTGCGCGATTTCCTGGGCCACGCGGATGGCGCCGTCCGCATCCTTGGCCGCCGACTCGCCCTTGTTGCGCGACTCTTCTTCGGCAACTTTCTGGGTGGCGCGGTAGCGGGCCTTGTTGGCATTGGCGTCGGTTTCGCTGTTGACCGCCTCGGCGTCGAGCTTGGCGACCTGCTGGCGCTTGTTACGCGTGGCGGTGGCTTCGCCGATCTCCGCGTTGGCGTTGGCGGAGGCGACGGCGACGCGCTGATCGCGCTGACGTTCCGCCACGCCCATCAGCCCGAGCTTTTCCTGCTCGGCGACATCGATATTGGCCTGGTTGATGGCCTCGGCGGCCGCCTTCCGGCCGATGGCCTTGATGTAGCCGGATTCGTCGTCCAGGTCGCGAATGTTGACGTTGATCACCGCCAGGCCGATCTTCTCGAGTTCGACGGCCACGGCTTCGTTCACCTTGCCCATGAAGGCCTGGCGATCGCGGTTGATGTCCTCGATGCGCATGGTGGCGATGACCGCGCGCATCTGGCCGATGATGATGTCCGTGGCCAGGGTTTGAATCTGCTGGGCGGCCAGGCCGAGCAGGCGGACGGCCGCGTTCTGCATGATTCCCGGCTGGTTCGAGACGGCGGCGGTCACGGTTGTCGGCACGGATACACGGATATTTTCCTGCGACAAGGCATTCGAAAGGTCGATCGGCACCACAAAGGGCTCCAGATCGAGATAGTCATAGGCCTGCAGCAAAGGCCACACAAATGCGGCGCCGCCATGCACGCACTTGGAAGCGCCGCCCGCGGTCTTGCCGTAAATGACCAGGATCTTGTTCGACGGACAGCGTTTGTAACGCCTGACGAAAAGCATGACCAGTCCGATAACGATCGCCATCAGAATCAACAGCAACCACATCCCTGTCGCATCGCCCTGGGGTGAAACCTTGGGGCTCATTTGCGCAAAAAACATACCCGCGTACGCGAAACTATTCATGGCATTCCGTCCTTTATTTCCTTATTATTTCACCGTTTCCACTTCAATCGTATTCAGCCCGACAACTCGCACAACTTTCACTGGAGTGCCGGCTTTAATGGCCCCGCCGCCGGCCGCGCGCGCCTTGAAATGGGTCGTGGCGTTGCCGCACAGGACGCGCACCTCGCCCGTTCCATTGGCCGGAATATCCAGATGAACCGTTCCTTCGTTTCCGACGCAGGATTCCAACCGCATGTTGCCGGACGAGGTTAAGCGTCGCATGGCGAAAAGCAGACCGGATACGATCAGCAGCGCCGCAATGCCCCAGGCAAACGAAAGGTAGAGCGACCTCGCCACTGGAACGCCATGGCTGATGTAAAGCGCGCCGCCCCACGAAAACAGTGTCAGAAAGGCCAGCACGGAATGGATGCTCAGCAACTTGAATGCGGCCATGGTTTCGCTGGCGTCGTTGGGCGCGGTATGTTCCCACGACGGATCGACATGCGTATCAAGCGTCATATCCCCGCCGGCCAGTCCGATCAGCGCCATGAGGAACTGCCACAGGAAAAAGAAACTGAAGAAAAATGCGGCGCCGAAGAATCCGTGATTCAAGGCGCTCAGACTGTGCCACCAAACGGTCCATGTTTCCATATGGCATCTCCACAACTAAACAAAGGCGCGAAGCTCCAGCAGCTAATCGCTTAAAACACAATAGATATACATACGAACATGGGCACTGTCAACCCGCTGCCCACGCGGATCGCGAAGACGTTCGCCCTCCAGAATATTTCTCTAGTGAGTCTCGATGATGTTTTCGGGAGGGCGAGCGTTCTCGCGAGCCGCGTGGGTGTGAGGCACCATGCTCGTCGCCAGAATGTCGGAATGACTTTAGGCGGGGATTTGTGGGCGCTTGAAATCGGCTTGCTGGTGCGATGGCGTTGCGATAACCTTAGCGATTAAGGCTGGCAGGGCGATCGCGATCGCACTGCTGGTTGCAACCCGGACACGGAGGAGCAGAGCGTGCATAGCCCATTCAAAGCCGACGATGACGGCATGCCGCCGATGCCCGAGCGCCGTCCTGCCGCCGGCGAAAAGACGCGGCTGCTGCGTTTCGAAATTTCGCTCGCGACGATGCTCAAGTTCATCGTCGTCGTGGCCGGCATCTGGCTTCTGATACAGCTTTGGCCGGTCTTTCTGGTGCTGATCCTTGCGCTGATCATCGTCGGGACGATGGGCCCTGCCGTCAGATGGTTGGAGGCGCGGGGCATCAGGCGCGGACTTGGAATCGCCATCGTTTTCATACTGCTCTTCGTTAGCGCGACGCTCGTCCTGTCGCTGACGATCCCATCGTTGGTGGCGCAAATATCGGCGTTGATCGATAAGGAACCGGTGTTTCGCGAAAGGATCGCGGATTATCTCGCCCGTTCCAACCTGACCGCGCAGCTTGCGGGCTGGCTGCGAAACGTCCATTACGACGATTCCCTGCGGGCCATCGGCGCAACGGCGCTGGCCTTCTCGATGCGCATCTTCGAAATGGCCGTCTACGGCGTCAGCGCCATATTTCTCGCGCTCTACATCATGATCGACCGCGACCGCCTGCGCGGCGGGCTTTTCGCGGTCGTCCCCCGCTCGCACCATATCCGTCTCGCGCGCGTCTTGAGAAACATGGAGACGATCGTCTGCGCGTACATCCGCGGGCAGACGCTCACCTGCCTGGCGATATGGCTCTTTTCCCTGGTCCTTCTGCTGGCGTGCGGCATACCGCACGCGATGGCGCTGGCCGTGTTCGCGGGCATCGCGGATGTACTGCCGTATGTCGGCGCCATCCTCTCGATCGGACCAATGGTAATTGCCGCGCTGGCGAGCGGCCCTGTCGTGGTAGTCGTCGTCCTGACGGTCATGCTGGCTTATGAGGAGTTCGAGAGCCGCGTGCTCGTGCCGCGCATTTACGGGCGCATGTTGCGTCTTCCGTCGTCTGTGGTTCTCTTCGCGCTGCTTGCCGGAGGATCGTTGATGGGCATCCTTGGCGCGATTCTCTCGATCCCCGTCGCGGCCACGGTCATGATGCTGATCCGGGAGCTGCACGTCGAGTTTCCCGGCCAGCAGGAGCAGATCGAGAATCTGGAACAGCGCATGGGCGAGGAGCGCGCCGAGGAAGAGTACGAACGCCGCACGGACGGCGTTTCCACGGAAAAGGCGGCCGCGATCGCCGTCGAGATCTCGACCGAACAGCGCAAGGATTCCGGCGCGTCCTGATTGCCCGCCTTACTCCGCCGTCTTGCCTCCGATTTCGAACGCGTGCCGCATCACGCCGCGCTGGCGGCGATCGGACCATTCGTTGGCAGGCGACACGCCTCTGGCATGACTTTGTAGACCGATGAATGCGTATGGCTCCAAGCCGATCCAAGGCTCTTCCGGCGGACCTTTGCCTATCTCCGGACCGCCGATCCTGGTCCAGGCCGCATCGTCAAACTCTGCCGCCGCCCACCCCGCTGGTGGTCCGACGTATGAGCGCCAGTCAGGCGACGTATATACATCGCCTGTGTGCGTTCGCAAACAGGCCTGTGCCCAGAACGGGTAGGAATGATAGTCCGATTGCAGCGACAGGGCATGTTTCCCAGGCGCCACCAGTACGCGCCAGACCTGCACCCGGCTGGGGTCGCCCGCCACGCCGACCAGTTGACCGTCCAACCAGACGTCGGTGCGGCTATTGCTGTAGGCCGCAAGCAAGGCGTTCGAGGGACTGGCGTGGTACCAGATCCAATCCTCCGCCTGCTTGCGGGCCAGCGGATCGGACGTTTCCCGCTGGAATTGCGCCACCGTCTCCCGTACGGCAGGCCAGCCCTCGCGGCGCTCGCGGTACAGCAGCAGGCGCAGTTGCATGACCGGCACGTAAGGATAGCCCCTCCACGATTCCACCGTTTCCCGCGCCAGGGCTTCGGCGCCCTCGTAGTCGTCCAGCAACTCGGCATCGTTGATTTCCGTCATGCGCACCACTGGCCGCAGCGAATCGTCCGGGGTCGCCCGCCAGGCGGGACTGCCCAGGGCGGAAGTCGCGCGCATCGGAACGTCCTGATAATAAAAGGCCACGCTCTCCAACCAGCCGTGACTGGCGTTGTCGGGTCCGCGTTCGATCTCCACCCGCGCCCCGGACTTGAAGGCCACCGCATCGGTTTGATGAATGCGGTACTGCACGGTGCGAAAGTGCGACTTGCAGAGCAGTCCGTGGAAGGGGCGCACGATCGGCCTGCCATAGTACCAGCCGCCGTTGAAGTAGTCCTCCAGCCCCGTGCCGTGCCACGACGGATTGGGCTCGCCGTCCACCCGCATGCTTTCGTCGCCTTCCAGAATCCACCAGCTCTTGTCGAGACTGGTCACCGCCAGTATGCAGCCCACATACCGGCCACGGCCGGCGGTCTGTAGAATAGTATGCGGCTGTCCCATCCGCTCGGGACCGCTCTTGTTCCAGGCGGCGTGAAAATAGCCCAGTTTGCCGGGCGTCCAGCCCGGCAGCGCCTCCGTCCGCAGTTCCACCGCGCAGGAAACGGGTTTGGCGGAGAGGTTTTCCAGTTCCAGGCGGGCGGCATTGCGATAGGGCATGGGGAAGCGAATGAAATAGGCGCCGTTGGTCATGCCGAAATAAAAGGCGCGAAACGGCCGCGCCCGCCAGACACTGCCGAATATATCGCCCAATGGCGCTTCCACGCTGGGCTGGCTGGCGCCTTCCCAGTAAACCCTCAGCACCACCTGGCGCAAGGCCGCATCGCGCTCCATGACCGTTCCAAAGGCCGTCAAATCCGGTCGCAGCACGATTTGCCGCAAAATGGCCGGTCCCGCCGGCACGGCGACGCTGGCGCGCATCCCCGCGGCAAGCGCCAGGAGCGCGTTGGTCGCCCCGCTTGCGTTGGCGGACAGTTCCATGTTCGGTCCGCCAGCCATGGTTTTCAGAAGCGACAGGCGCGCCGCCTGTATCGCATTGCTGACCGCCGACGCCGCGCCCTCCGCCACTTCATTGACCACCGTTCCCCGCGGAAAGCGGCAACTGTTGATTTGAAAAAATAGTTTTGGCGAGCCGTCCGGACGGGTCGCGCCCGCGCGCGTCATGACCACCAGCCGCGACCGGTAGGGTAACGGCGCCAGCGTGTACCAGCAGAACGGTTCGTAAGCGGCCACCGGCGACAGGTTCACGCCGTCATTGCCGCAAAAGCGATCCAGCGTCGTTTCCAAACGCGGCTGTGTTTCGCCATCGAAATAAAAACGCAGCGGGTGCGTGCCGTTATCCGCGCCGGTAAACCAGAAGCGCGTCATGCAGCCCGGTCCCTTCAAATCCGCCAGCACCACCCAGCCCTCAGGCCCGGGCCGCAGCGGATGGTTAAAGTCATCGTTGCCGCCGGCCGGGTCGAACGAACTTGCCAGCGCGGCCCCCGGCCGATCCATGCGGCAAAGCGCCAGCGGATCGGTCAGCACCTGTAGCTGACTGTCGAAAGTGACGGGCTCCCGCGCCTCCCGCCCGCCGCACCCGGCCAACACTGCCGCCAGCAGTAAGGCCACGGCCCCCACCCCGGCGCTTGCAAAGTCGCGCTGTGCTCGGATCAGCGACTGATCGACGGCCATCGTTAAATTTGTCATCGCATCATGCTCCTTATCTGGCATCCCTGTGTAACGGCTCGCATCCATCCGTACCGATCTGGTCTGGGAGTCCCTCGCTGAATCAGACCCGCGTCGCGATATACCGGGGCGACCGTGTCTGACCCGTCCGCCAACGGGCCAAGGTCCAGGGCGAAGATGTCGGTTTCCGCGTTTTCCTTCAATACATCGGGGTGCAGATGTACCGACTCGATCCAAGGCTTGGGTGTATTCATAATCATTTCTCCGCTTTTGTTGATTCATCCACCTCGTTGTCGCCGCTCG
The DNA here is from genome assembly GCA_903925685.1 of uncultured bacterium. Taxonomy (GTDB): domain Bacteria; phylum Verrucomicrobiota; class Kiritimatiellia; order CAIKKV01; family CAIYGI01; genus CAIYGI01. The sequence continues at coordinate 923 of CAIYGI010000039.1, read as the reverse complement.
TGGCGGACACTGCTTCCCACCATGACCGTCGTGTCTCAGAATCCGTTGCTTTTATAGCAACACCACGCACCATGGCCTCGGCAACAAACCCAACTGTAAGTCGTGCATGCACAAAGACGTCGCCGACATGGCCGCCTCCCTTTTCGCGCGGGCGGAACAAACCGCCATATTCCTTCCAATGTACACTGTTGGCAGAACCGCCGAAAGTCACCACATCCCGGATCCTGGTCCGTTTGGTGTCCTTCACCACCGCACACTCAACAACCGTCCCTGGCGTTAAGGATCGTGCAGACGGAACATCATTGTGATAGCACACGCACTCCTCCCCATCTTCGGCAAGTATGGTGGTGATGCCTCGCTCCGTATTCACACGAACAACAAGAGCCGGAACCTTCGCGACGATGTCCCACACCTTGCCGTTCCGCTGCCGGATGCCGACGACCAACGGTCTGTCCGACGATGTATCCATCTGAACGGAAAGTGCTGTACCAACCGGATGCGCGGTTAAAACTCCGAATGCCTTCATTTTCACGGGAATGCTGACAAGGTCTGCGGCATCTTGTCGAATATCTACGATAGCGAAGTGGTCCTTGTGCTCTCCTATGGTGACGTCTTTCACTCCGAGAACGGCATTGTGCCATGGCAAACCGCTTGTCAGGACATCGGCGGCCTTTGCCGCCCATTCCCTGTACTGGTTTGTGCCGTCTTTTGTGGTGGCGTCGCAGTACCACGCCGATTGAGTCATCTCCAGTAACTTGCCGCGAATCAGCCAGTTGTGTTCCTTACTTGAGAGTCCCGTTTTGTGACTCATGCGACCAAGCGTAGTCCTTCGGCCCTGTCGATGTCAATATAGTGGCGGATGAATTTCGCAAGGGCGTGGGATTGTGGTGAATCCGCGAGAAATAGCGGGAGGCTATGGCGCA
>CAIYGI010000038.1 GCA_903925685.1 uncultured bacterium | reverse complement strand
CCGGAATCCACGACCGTGCTCGATGTATTCGAACGCGGCAGATAGCCGGGATTAAGGCCGGAAAGAGCGCCCACATTGGTCAGGCCCGACCCGTCACCGACAAAAGCCGTCGCGCGGGCCGTGCCGGAAACGTCCAACGCCACGGTCGGCGAAGATATCCCCACGCCCAGATTGCCGTTGAAATACGAGTCGCCGTTACCGCCAAGGTTCATGACACCGCTGACCTGGAACAGTTGCGTCGGGGCCGTGGTGCCGATGCCCACGTTACCATTATCCAACACCGTGACAAGGTTGGTCTTCGCCGCATTATTGAGTATCAAAGTTGACGTGGCCGAGGTCGTCCCCACGCCATCCACCTCCAGGCTCGCGCCCGGCCCGGTCGTGTTGATCCCAATGCTGGCGCCCTGGACGTAGATATTGCCATCGACTTCAAGTTTTGCGGCAGGAGCCGTCGTATTGATGCCTACGTTACCGCTACCAAAATAAACCCCGCCCTCGACATCCAGCCTCGCCTGCGGGGCGGTGGAATTCACGCCGAGATTGCCGTTGATGTAGGTATTGTGCGCGATGATGTCGTTGCCGACGAAGTTGTGCGTGCCTTCGACTTCGATGTCCCAGACCTGTTCGGGCGGGAGGCATTCGATCTTGACGACCTTTTCAAACCGCGCGCGCTGGCCCGCGCCGGCCACCGCGATGTGCTCGCCGGTGCTGATCGCGCAGGCCTTGGTCCACTCCCCGCCGCCGGGCACGTATTTGTCCCTAGTTTGCCCGGCCACATCGAACACCCTGTCGGCGCTTTTCAAGATCAACGTTGACAGGCCGGCCTCAAAAGCGCTATACTTTCCGTGGAGCTGAAGGGTATCCACTCCCTGACGCCGCTGAAATAAGCGGGAGACAGCTCCTTTTTTATTGGCCTCTTCCTTCACTTTCCCCTGCCAGACCACGGAATAAAAATGCTTTTTCCCGCCCTTGATCGCGCGCACCACCACCTTGATCTTCGCGCCTTCGACGACACCTTTCAACGCCCAGAATTCACTCTCGCCCCGCTGTTCGTGTTCGACGGCGGCATCGTCGGACAGCAGTAACGGGAGCACTTTGGGCAACGCCATCCAGCGGCTGACCAGGTTCAGCCGGCTGCGGTCCTTGTCTTCCAGATGGTCCCAGCCTTCTCTCGAGAAATACACCTCGCTGTTGCCCAGCACGGGGACTTTGACCGTGGTTTTGGCCAGAACCGCCATATAAAAACGTTTGGCCACGCGCTGGGACATCTTGAAAATCCCCTGGTGCATGAATTCGGTCATTTGGCCCGGGACGCGGCGCACAAGGTAGGGATGGTTGCCCGTCGCGCGGATGGTCTTGCCGCTTTCCGTGGTGAACTTGTAGATATCCTTGACGCCCATGTCCAGAAGGCCGTTGACGCGAGAGTAAACCAGGCGGCCGGTGTTCTCGTCGAGCGACTGGATCTCGTCGCCGGGCTGGATTGCGTCAATGCGGACGTCGTCATAGATGTATTCATCTGTGCAACTGATACATCCTTTACGTTTTAGACTGGGTACATCCTTTACACTTTTTTAGTTGCGAATAATCTTGTTCTTTCTCAGATCTACGGAACCAAGGATATAAAAACTGAACTTCATTTGCCAAAGACCGTCGGCAAT
>CAIYGI010000037.1 GCA_903925685.1 uncultured bacterium | reverse complement strand
TTTGCGCCATAGCCTCCCGCTATTTCTCGCGGATTCACCACAATCCCACGCCCTTGCGAAATTCATCCGCCACTATATTGACATCGACAGGGCCGAAGGACTACGCTTGGTCGCATGAGTCACAAAACGGGACTCTCAAGAACCTAAGTGTTATGGAATTTAGCGGCATGGTGGAAAAGTTTCGATCTGTTTCCTTCATATCTTTAGGAACGCGAAAATGGCGCATGGATTGTCCGGCGCTGCGCGTTTACGAGGAGATGAGGAACATGAGTGCGAACAATATGAACCGGGTGATATTGATGGGCAACCTGACGCGCGATCCCGCGCTGCGTCGTACGCCGGCCGGGGCCAGTGTCGCGGATATGGGGCTGGCGGTGTCGGAAAGCTACACCAACAAGGAAGGCGAGCGGGTCGAACAGCCCTGCTTTGTGGAAATCGTGGTCTGGAACAAGCAGGCCGAGGTTTGCGGGCAATATCTTCAAAAGGGTTCGTCCGTGCTGATCGAGGGACATCTGCACTTCGAGCAATGGGAGAGCGACAAGGGCGAAAAGCGCAACCGCCTGCGCGTGCAGGCCGAGCGGGTACACTTCCTGGCCCGCACCAAGGGGAGCGGCAAAACCGACGAAGCCAAACCGCCGGTCGCGGACGATGAACCAATTTTGCCGGCGGTCTAATTTAAAGAATAGGCTGTTAGACTGTTAGGCTGTTAGACTTTTAGGAGGAAAGAATGCGAGATCATACGAAGCTTCGGGCGTTTGAACTGGCAGACGAGGTGGCAGTATTGATTTATCGGGCAACACGACGGTTTCCCAGAGAGGAAATGTATGGGCTGACATCTCAGATGCGAAGAGCGGCAGTTTCGGTTCCATCGAACATTGTTGAAGGTTGTGCGCGTGAGACCCAGGCTGAATATCTCCGATTTCTTGAAGTGGCCTTTGCTTCATTGAGGGAACTGCATTACCAACTCAATCTGGCCGGGCGCTTGGGATATTCGGCTGCATCAGACGTCTCTGAGTGTGATATAAAAATGGTGGAGGCCGGTAAGGTCCTGAGCGCCTTGATGCGATCCATCCGTAACTCCTAACAGCCTAACAGCCTAACAGCCTAACAGCCTAACAGTCTAACAGTCTAACAGTCTAACAGCCTAACAGTCTAATGTTTAAAAAAGGCAAATTATGAGCACAACACCGATAATACCTGACACGCCGCCGGAGCCGCACCGCAACTACGGGCGGCGGCTGACCTTCTATCATCCCAACGCCAACGTGACCGGCGCGGCGATCCAGCTCGAACTCAGGCTTAATCGTCCCGGCGAGGATCGATACGACTGTTTCTTCCTCGAAATGGCGCGCCAGAAGACGGCGCGCGGCGCGGGCGGGCATCCGGCGGCGACATTCGACTGGGCCGCCAAGGTGACGGTGAAACTCGATTTCACCGACATCTGCGAATTCCTGCGCGTGCTGGAAGGAAAAACCGAGCAGGCGGGCGGTCCGCGCGGGATATATCATGAAGCCGGCGCGGCCAACACGCTGATCGGCCTGCGCCACAGCGCCGAGCCGCCGGGCTATGCGCTCGACATCTCGCGCAAGGAAAAGGCCGGCGAAGTAGTTTTCAAGGGCCACATTCTGCTGACCGAAGCCGAAGGCGTCGGATTACGCTGCGTCTTCCAGAGCGCGCTCTTTTACCTGGCCTTCCACGGCAGTTTGGGCGGCGAGCGCGATGGCGGGTCGTCAAACGGTTTGACTTGACGCGGCGGGTTGATGGTTAGTCGCCCGGCATCCCGTATCTTCTTCGGATAGGGCTGAATCTGTTCGCGGAACAGGCCGGGCGAAATCAGCGGTTAACTGGTTGCAGGCGGGACTATTCCACGGTCACGCTTTTCGCCAGATTTTTCGGTTGATCGATCGGGCATCCACGAATGCGGGCGACATGGTAGGCGAAAAGCTGAAGCGCCACCACAACGGTGATCGGGGTCAGGCGCGGGGAACTGGGCGGCACGCGGATGATGTCGGTCAGCATCTCGGGCAGCGAGGGGTCGCCGTCGGTGACGACGCTGAGCACCGGCGCCTGGCGCGCGCGGCATTCCTGGATATTGCTGAAGGTCTTGTCCTTGCCCGGCACGTCGCAGGCCAGCGCCAGCACGGGCACGTTCTCGTCCAGCAGCGCGATCGGGCCGTGCTTGAGTTCCGCCGCATGATAACCCTCGGCGTGAATGTAGCTGATTTCCTTGAGCTTCAAGGCGCCTTCCAGCGCCACGGGGTAAAGCAGGCCGCGGCCGATATAAAAGAAGTCGCGCGCCTTGGCGTAACGCGCGGCCAGCGCCGCAATGGCGTCGTTTTGTTTGAGCGTCTCCCGCACGAGTCCGGGGACCGACCGCACTTCGCGGCATATTTCAAGGCCTTCCTCGCGCGAAAGGCGCCGGCTGCGGCCGAACTTCAGCGCCATCATGAGCAGCACCAGCAACTGGCTGGTGAAGGCCTTGGTCGAGGCCACGCCGATTTCCGGGCCGGCGTGCAGATAAACCCCGCGGCCGGTTTCGCGGGCGATGGTCGAGCCGACGACATTGCAAAGGCTTACGACCAGGGCGCCCTTTTGGATCGCCTCGCGCACGGCGGCCAGCGTGTCGGCAGTTTCGCCCGACTGGCTGATCGCAATCACCAGGTCGTGCCCGCCGATCAGCGGATTACGATAGCGGAATTCGGCGGCCTGTTCGACCTCGGTCGGCAGGTCTGCCAGTTCCTCGAAAAAGTACCTGCCCACCATGCCGGCATGCATCGAGGTGCCGCAGGCCAGGATCACCACGCGGCGGATGCCGGCCATCTCGCGCGGCGTGAACTGCAGTCCCGCGAGAAATGCCGATCCCATCTCTTCGTCGAGCCGGCCGCGCATGGTGTTTTGCAGCGCGTCGGGCTGTTCGAAGATTTCCTTGAGCATGAAGTGCGCGAAGCCGCCCTTTTCGGCCGCGCTTTCCTCCCAGTCCACACTGGCCACGGCGCGCGAGACCGAGATGTTGTTGATGTCGCGAATTTCGGCTCCGGCGGCCGTAACCAGGGCGACATCGTTGTCGTCCAGATAAATCACCTGGCGTGTATGGGAGATAATGGCCGAGACATCGCTGGCGACGATCGTTTCGTTCTCGCCGACGCCGATTAAAAGCGGGCTGCCCTTGCGCGCCACCACCATGGCGCCGGGCAGATCGGCGGAGACGCAGGCGATGCCGTAGGTTCCTTCCACATGTTTGAGCGCGGCGCAGACGGCATCTACCAGGTCGCCTTTGTAAAACTCGCCGATCAGGTGGGCCAGCACCTCGGTGTCGGTTTGCGAGAGGAACTTGTGACCGCGGCCTTCCAGTTGCCGGCGCAGTGAGGCGTAGTTTTCGATGATGCCGTTATGCACCAGGGCCAGGCGTCCGGTCTGATCGGTGTGCGGGTGGGCGTTGACTTCCGTGGGCGGTCCGTGCGTCGCCCAGCGGGTATGGGCGATGCCCAGCGTGGCCCGGTTGAGCAACTCCGCGTTCCAACTGGCGCGCATGCGCTCGGCCAGCAGATTAACCTTGCCGGCGTTCTTGAGAATGTTCAGCCTGCCGTTGTCGATCAGCGCGATCCCCGCCGAGTCGTAGCCGCGGTATTCCAGCCGCCGCAGGCCGTTGATCAGGATTTCCGCCGCGGGACGATGCCCGACATATCCGATAATTCCGCACATGTTGAAAATCTCCTCCTGTGGTTCAGTTGCCGGCCAGGTCGCGCGCGACGATTTCGCCGGGACGGGTGCAAACCTCCGGCCAGAGTTTGCGGCCGGGGTAAAAGCTCGTGTTAATGCCGGTGTGGACGCCATCGCCCGCTATTACGCCGAACTTGCGGCGGCCGGTGTCAACCAGGTTTGGGCCCACGGTTGACTGGTGGTTGCGGCCGTCGTGACGCAGGTTGGCGGTGATCGTGCCGGCGCCGAAGTTGACCTTTTCGCCAATGATCGAATCGCCGATGTAACTGAGGTGGCCGACGCTGGTGCCTGCCATCAGGATCGAGTTCTTGATCTCGACCGCCTGGCCGACATGGCAGTCGTCGCCGATGGCCGTGGCGCCGCGGAGATAGCAATTGGGCCCGATCTTGCAGCGGGCGCCGATCACGACGTGCCCCTCGATATAGACGCCCGGCAGGACGCGGGAGCCCGGGCCCAGCACCAGCAGACCCTCGATGTTGGCGTGCGGACTGAACTCGCCCTGAATGTCGCCCGCTTTCAGCGCGCCGATCAGTTCCTCGTTAATGCGCAGCAGATCCCACGGATAGCGGATTACGAAAGATCCGGCGTCGGCTGCGAGGCGGGCGGCGCCGGGTTCGGCCGCGGCCTTGTGGTGTCCGGTCCAGGCCAGCGGCGTACCGTCCACGGTCAGCAGCGCGAGCGGCCCGCTGTGCAGCGCCAGCATGGCCAATTGGGCGACTGAAACCCAGGCATCCCCGCGTTGGAACAGCGCCGGTTTACCGGTGGCGGCGGTTTCAACGACCGTCAGCCCGGTCTGTCGCAAACGGGCTTTTTGGGCGGCGGCCAGCGTTTGGTTGGCCACCGTGCAGGCGGCCAGCGGTCGTGTGCAGGTCAGCGGCTGCGCCGTCTCCGGCGCGCCCGCATCGAGCAGGATGGCATTCACGCGTTCAACTCCTCATGCACGGCCTCGGTCAGCCGTGCGATCCAGGTTTTGACCAGCCCTTCATCGCGGGCTTCGACAAGCAGGCGGATTTTGTTTTCCGTGCCGGAGTAGCGCACGACAAGCCGCCCCTGTTTGTCCAGCGCCTTGGTCGCGGCAGCCATCACGGCTTGCAGCTTCGGCAGCTCTTCCAGCGGGATGCGCGACTTTACGGGCAGGCTCACGAGGGTTTGCGGATATTCCCGCATGCAATCCGCCAGCTTGGCCAGGGTGGCGCCGCTGCGCTTCATCAGGCACAGCACCTGGAGCGCGCTGATGATGCCGTCGCCCGTGGTGGCGTAGCGCATGAAGATCAAATGGCCGGATTTCTCGCCGCCGACATTGTAGCCGCCATGCCGCATGGCTTCGATCACCTGGCGGTCGCCGACGTCGCTGGTGACGACCTTGATGTCATGGGCTTGCAGGGCCTCATACAACCCCAGGTTGCTCATCGTGGTGCAGACGATCGAGTTTTTCCCCAGTTCGCCGCGCTGCCGGAAGTCGAGCGCCAGCATGGCGAGAATGCGGTCGCCGTCCACGATACGGCCGGCGGCGTCGCAAAAGATCACGCGGTCGGCGTCGCCGTCCAGCGCCACTCCAAAATCGGCATGTTCCCGCAGGACGGCGGACGCGACGTGATCGGGATGCAAGGCGCCGCAGTTGTTGTTGATGTTGTAACCGTCGGGTTCGGCGCAGAGCGTGACGACCGTGGCGCCGAGTTCCTGGAAAATCAGCGGCGCGATGTGGTAGGCCGCGCCGTTGGCGCAATCGAGCACCAACTTGATGCCGTCGAGCCGCGCATCCTGCACCGTGCTTTTGGCGAATTCGATGTAACGTCCGCGGGCATCGTCGATGCGGTAGGCCTTGCCCAGCTGATCGGAGCGGATGTGCTCGCTGTTCAGGTCGTCGGATTCGATCAGGCGGGTGATCTCGCTTTCGCTGGCATCCGGCAACTTGAAGCCATCCGCCCCGAAAATCTTGATCCCGTTGTCGTCGAAGGGATTGTGCGAGGCCGTCAGCATGATGCCGATGTCGGCCGCCATCGAGCGCGTCAGGTGGGCGACGGCCGGGGTGGGCATGGGGCCGACCAGCATGACGTCCACGCCCATCGAAACCAGCCCGCTCGTGATCGCGGTTTCGAGCATGTAGCCCGAAAGGCGCGTGTCCTTGCCGATGATAGCGCGGCGGCTGCCGTGTCCGGCGGCCTTGACGATCTTGCCAAGCGCCTTGCCGAGTTGCAGCGTCAACTCCGGCGTGACGGGATAACGATTGGCCTGCCCGCGAATTCCATCGGTTCCAAAAAGTGGTTTCATGGCATGGCCCTCGATGTTTACGAATGCCGGCAGCATAGCCGCTTTGAAGTGGCATGGCAACTGTGCCTGGCACCTGGCAACTGTGCCTTGACCACGGACGGAGACAGGACGTACAGTACTGGCACGCATGCATAATTATTGTGGAAACGGATTCGCGCGGCTGACCGGGGTGGCGCTGCTGGTGGCGGCGTTAGCCTCGCCGGCCGGCGCCCAATACTCTTCGGATGCAATCAAGCGCGCCGATTCGCGGCGCGTGCCGGGCTTTTGGGTCAAAATCACCTGCGCGACCGCCGCGGCCCAGATGGCCGAAGGGCGGGCGCTGGACGCGCAAGGCCGCTGGCGCGCGGCTGGCCACGCCTACCGCGCCGTTGTCTACGGCTGGCCCGATGCCTCCGAGGCGCCCACCGCGCAGATTGCCTACGCCCGCACGCTGGAGAAGCGCGGGATGGACCACGATGCCTTCCTGGAATACCAGTACCTGGTGGATTACTACGCCGGGCAGTTTCCGTACACCGAGATCATGGGCCGCCAGCTGGCGCTGGCCGAACGCGTGCGCGACACGAAACGCATGCAATGGCTGTTTGGCGGGTTCCACGCGCCGGAGCGCGCGCGGCCGATGTTCGAAAAGATCGTCGAGAATGCCCCCGATTGGACCAATGCGCCCTACGCCCAGTTCCAGGTCGGACTGATTCACGAAAAGAGCGACGAATTCGAAGAGGCCATGGCGGCCTACGACGCCGTGCAGAGCCGTTACTACACCGCCGCGCTGGCGCCGGAAGCGGCCTTCCGGCGCGCCTCGTGCCTGGCGTCGCTCAGCGACAACCGGCCCAACGACGAGGCCATCTGCGAGACGGCCCGCCTGGCCCTGCTCCAGTTCTCGCGCGATTTCTCCGCCACCGCCTTCGCCGGCAAGGCGGCCCGCGAAGTCGAACGCCTCGACCTCCGCCTGGCCGCCATGGCCTACGAGAAGGCCCATTATTACGACCGGCTGGCGCACCGGCCGGCGGCGGCCATCCCGATGTACGAGGCGTTTTTGAAACGGTTCCCGAGCGATCCTCGGGCGGCAACGGTGCGGACACGCTTGGACGTGTTGCGGAAAGGATGACGCGTATGCGTATGCGGCAAACAGGACGGGGACTGACGGCGCTGTGGCTGTGTGTCTGGCTGTGCGGCGGTTGCACGGGTTATCAACTCGGCACCTCGCTGCCGGCGGGCGTGCGCACGGTCTATGTGCCGATGTTCGAGAACGGCACGGACCAGTCGCGGATCGAGTTCGACACCACCAACGCCACGATCCTGGAGTTCGGCAAGGATGGCACGCTCAAGGTCGTGGACCAGAATGTGGCCGACACGATTCTTAATGTGAAGGTGACAAAGTACGATTTGATACCCGTGCGTTACGAGTCCCAACGCCTCACCACCACGGAGGAATACCGCCTGGTGCTGACCGCCGAAATGACATTCAGGACCCTCAAGTCGGGCAAGATCAGCGTCAAACGCACGGGTATCACCGGCGAAACCGTCTTCGCGGTCGCCGGCGATCTCTCGTTCGCCAGCCGCAACGCGCTGCCCGCCGCCGCCAAGGACCTGGGCTACCGCCTCGTCCGCGCCGTGGTCGAGTACTGGTAAAATGAGCGATAATAACAATGATCAAGGTCGCGGGCTTCCGGGAAAACTGGTGGTGACGCTGAAGGCGGGCGGGTACCTGTTTGCGCTGGCAAACGTGGTCTGCGTTGCAATTTTGGCCTGGGCCTATCTCTCGGTGAAACTGGAGCCGAAGACCCTTTCAGTTACCGGTTCCGCCCGCAAGGCGATCGTGTCGGACCTTGTCACATGGAGCGGCACCATCACGGCGAACGATGACGATTTGGTCAAAGCCTACGACACGCTGAAGAGCGAATCGGACAAAGTTAAGGCCTTTGTGGTTGCGGCTGGCATTCCGCCGGCGGACATCACGCTGTCGTCCATCACGACCGCCCGGCACTACAAGAAGGAAGTGGTCAAGGCACCGGCGGGAGGTTTCCAGGATTCTCCGACCGTCATCACCACGGACAAATGGGTGTGATGCAGATCAACCCGGCAGGCGTGACGGCCACCTCGGCCGAGGGCATGAACGACACGACCTCCTACGAAAAGGAAATCACCGCCGTAGTCAGCGCAAGGTACGAAGTCCGTTAGCGCCTACAACCTGAATCAAGTCATTGACGCAGAGACGCCAAGGCGCGAAGAATACATTTTTAAGTTAACTCAAATCGCCTCGTTTTCTTTGCGTCTTAGCGCCTTTGCGTCAAAATCGTTCCAGCCACTGCTGCGACGCCCAGGTGCATCGCCCTCCCAGCAGCGTGGCTACGACGCGGCCCTTCAGGCGTTGTCCCAGGAAGGGACAATTGCGCGATTGCGATGCAAGATCGGACGCGGTCATGGTCCATTCGGCGTCCAGGTCCAGCACCACGAGATCGGCCGTGGCGCCGATCTCCAGGCTGGGTGCAGGCAGGCCGAGCACGCTGGCGGGGCCGCTGGTCCAGCGCGCCACCCAGTCGAGCGCCGCCATGCGCTGTTCGATGACGAGGGCGCGGTAGGTGGCGCCGACGGCGCTCTCCAGTCCCAGTACGCCGAATGGCGCATCCATCCAGCCCAGCGCCTTGCGCTCCGCCGTATGCGGCGCATGATCGGTGGCCAGCACGCCGATTTCGCCGGTGGAGACCGCCAGCCGCAGGGCCGCGCGGTCGGCTGCCGTGCGCAGCGGAGGGGACATCTTGTAATTGGTGTCGGTGTCCGGAATGTCGTCGTCGCAAAAGAAGAGATGGTGCGGCGTGGCTTCGGCCGTCACGCGGACGCCGGCGCGGCGGGCGGCCGTGAGCAGCGGCAGGCTGCCCGCCGCCGAGAGGTGCTGTATATGCAGGGCGCCGCCGGTTTCGGCGGCCAGTTCCAGGTCGCGGGCGATCAGGCCTGTTTCCGCCGTGTCGGGGATGCCGGGGAAACCATGGCGCGCGGCAAAGGCGCCGTCGTGGGCTACGCCGCGGGTGGCGGGATCGAGCGCGTGCTGCAAGAGCGGCCGGTTCAGACGGGCGCAGGCGGCGAGCGCGGCGCGCATCAGTTGCGCGTCGTTCACGGCGGCGCCATCGTCGGTAAAGGCGCTGGCGCCGGCCGCCGCGAGGGCCGCGAGATCGGCCAGTCCAACGCCAGCGCGTTCACGGGTGACGCAGGCCGAGGCCAGCACGCGCGCGGTAGCGGACACCTCCGCGTGTCGAGCCAGTGCGGTTCGCAGACGGTCGGGGGTGTCGATCGGCGGCTGGGTGTTGGGCATGGTCAGAACGGTGGTGAATCCGCCGCGCGCCGCGGCGCGCGCGCCGCTGGCCGTCGTTTCGGCGGCTTCCCCGCCCGGCTCCCGAAAATGCACATGCAAGTCTACGAATCCTGGCGCCACGGTCCAACCGCGGGCATCGATCCGGCGCGCCTGCCCCATGGAAGCTGAGTTGGCGATATGTCCATCGGCTATGGACAAACAGCCCGGCCCATCGCGTCCCGTCGCGGGATCCAACAGACGCGCGTTTTCAAGCGTGAATGCGGCGTTTGTGCCGTTCATGTGGTCTTGGGTTCCAGAATCCGGTGTACGGCACTCTGGAATTGCTCGCGATCGAAGGGTTTTTGCAGAAAGCGCCACGGACCGTGCGGCAGGCGGGTGCGCAGCATTTCGCGCGAGAAGCCGCTTACGAGCAGCAGGTTGGCGGCGGGATTGAGCGCGTACAAAGTTTTGATCCACTCGCTGGCGGGAGAGCCGCCGTACATGGCATCGATCACGAACAACTCGGTGCGGCTGGCGTGCGCCTGCAATTGCGCGGCAACCGTGTCGCGCTGCGTCAGGCAGCGGGCGGCGATGCCGACATCTTCGAGATAGGCGGTCATTTCCCGGCAGGTTTCAAGATCGTCGTCCATCACCAGCGCATGGCGCCTGGCCGGCGCGCGCGCGCTGCCGGTGGCGATCGGGAAATAGAGCGCCATGGTCGTTCCGCGGTCGGCGTCATGCGCACTGCGCACCCAGCCGCCGCAACGCAGCGTCACCTGCTGAATCAACGCCAGCCCGATGTCCGTTTGAAACTCGGACGGCTTGGCCGCAGCCGACGGTTGGCCAGGCGGCGGCGGTTCCGGCGTGTTGGCGACCCCTGTATTGTGTACGCGCAGCACGGCGTACTCGCCGGGCTTGGCCCGCGGGTTGGCTTTCAAATCGGGCCGCAAAATGTGCTGATGGCGGGTTTCGATGGCGATCACGCCGCCCTTGGGCATGGCGTCCGCCGCGTTGAAAAGCAGGTTGATGATGGCGTCGCCCAGGTCCACGCTGTCGCCTTGCACGATCGGCGGCGGTTCGGCCAGGTGAACCTCGATTTGGATGTTTTGCGCGTCAAAAGGCGTGCGCACCAGTTCGACAGCCGTGTTCACGGCGTCCGTCAGGTGAATCGGGGCCAGCGGCGTGTGTTTGGCGGCATGGCCGCTGGCCCGTGCCACGCTTGCGACCTGGCGTGTCAAGGCCCCGACCCGCTCCACGGCGGCAATGATGCCCTCGGTGTCCTGGCGCGCCCGCGAATCGTTGGGCAGGTAATCGAGCATGGCTTCGGCGCGGACGCGGATGAGTTTGTGGAGATTCGCGCCCGTACGGGAAAGATTGGAGGCCAGATTGCTGACGGCGGACATCTTCTGTTCTTCCATCGTGCGCTGGACACGCTCGCGTTCGGCGGTCACGTCCCTGAGTGCGACCAAAATGCCGCGAATCTGGCCGTCCGCGCCGTTGATCGGCAAATTGCGCATCTGGATCGTGCATGGCGTGCCGTCGGCGGAGTGCATGGAGAGTTCGCTGGCGTTCTCGGTCGCTGCCGCCGCGGGGGTGGGGGATGCCGCTTCCGCGGCGGGCCGCACCACCTCATGCAGCATACGGCCGTGGGCGTTCTCCGCCGACCGGCCGGTGAGCTCCGCGGCCGCGGCGTTGAGCATCAGGACCCGGTTGTGAGTGTCCGTGAGCAGCAACCCCTCGTCCAGGCTGTCGATGATGGCCTGCAGGGAGCCGGCGCGATCGCCCAACGCCTTCATGCACTGATAGTTGTGAATGGCAAGTCGCATGCACCATGCCAGTTCCCGGGGCATGTAAGGTTTTAAGAGGATACTGCTCGGGTTGGTGGCTTCGGCGCGGCGCAACAGGGACTCATCGTGGCAGTCGGTCAGGTAGACCACGGGCAGATCGTGGTGTGCGCGTATCTGTTCCATGGCCTGGAGGCCGTTCATCTCGCCGCTCAGGATCAGTTCCGTCAGAATGGCGTCGGGCCTGAGGCGCCGCGCCTTGCGGACCGCCTCGCGGCCGCTGGCCGCGAGGCCGGCGATATGAAAACCCTGCCGGCGCAGCTGGTTCGTCAGATCCTGCGCGGTCAGCGTTTCGCTCTCGACAATTAAAATGCGCGGCTTCGTCATTAGATCACCCGTATAGCGGCAAGAATGGCACAGTTGCAGGGATGCCACAAGATGAGAAAATGAGGATAAAAGGATAAAAATGGGGCTTGAGTGCGCTTGGGTGTTTCTGGCATCGTTGCTTGGCGAACGCCAGTGTAGCTCAGTTGGTAGAGCAGCTGATTTGTAATCAGCAGGTCGTCGGTTCGAGCCCGACCGCTGGCTCCATTATTTTTTTACTGTAAATTGACGTTGTTTCCTAGTAAATACCGGGATTTGCGCCTTCCGGCAACACGCCTTACCTCTCTTCGTCTCGCATCGTCTCTGCCCGCTTCGTTACAAAAAGCGCCCCAATCCGACCCCACTTAAAAAGATTACAATTTGCTCTGTACGTATAGAACATCCCCGTGAAACCGTAAAAGTCCAAACTTCGTCGTGGTGGGGTGGGGCTTGGTTGGGGTATTGCTTCTGATGGGTCGAATTTAAGGGGCGAGCACGACTAACAGCCGGCATGCATTAAACACATGCGAAAATTATGAAACCACATTCCAAGAAAAACCCGCTGCGCCACACGAAGAAGATCAAAACTCGGATGCGGAAACTCATTAAGCATCTTCGCGGAGATGTTGAAAAAGTCGCGGAGCCTAAGGCGCAGGCGCTCTTCGAGACTTCGGCGGAAGTGCTCACAGGATTGGTCAAAGCCTTCGACGACTATGAGCACAAAAGCGAAGCGGCGTGGCGAACGGCATGCATGCCGTCCCGACCGAAGGAAGGAACCGTCCATGCCTCAAGGCGATAAATCCAGCTACACGGATAAACAGAAACGTCAGGCGGCACACATCGAAGCCGGCTACCAGAAAAATGGGTTGGCCACAAAAAACGCTGAAGCGCGTGCTTGGGCCACCGTGAACAAACTTACCGGCGGCGGCAGGAAAAGCGGATCTGGCCGGAAGAAAAGTGATCTAAGCCACAGCACTGAAATCCGTTGATGCCGCCTTCCGTCCCCATGAATAGTTTCACAGACGAACCGCACAAAGAAAGGACAAAGATGCAACGTTCCATACTTGCGCTTGTCGTCGCCGGCCTTGCGTTTGGTTCGCTTGCGTCGGCTCGGGCCGGCGTCGAAACCTACGAGATCGACCCCATGCACACTTGGGTCGGCTTCACCGTCGCGCACTTCTTCACCAAGGTTCCCGGCTTCTTCAGCAAGGTGAAAGGAACCTTCGTAGTGGATCGTGACCACCTCGAAAACAGCACCGCCGCGGCGGTCATTGAAGTGGCCAGCCTGACCACGAATACGCGCCAGCGCGACGACGACTTGCGCTCCACCAATTTCTTTGCCGCCGCCAAATTTCCGGCCATGAGCTTCAAAAGCAAGGCGTGGAAGAGCACCGGTGACGACGCTTATGCCGTTGCTGGCGATCTTACGATTAAGAGCGTGACGAAGGAAGTCGTACTCAAGGTACCCCATAGTAAAGGACTAAACACTCGCATATATTGTTTTCGTAAAGAGTGGAAAAAACCATGAGATCGGAAACCTTAAAGAGAGGAAAAAGACTGTGAACATCGGAACAATTCTATTGGTTGTGTTTATTCTTTATTATGGGTCGAATTTAAGGGGCGCACACGACTAACAGCCGGCATGCGTTAAACACATGCCGGCAAAGGCCGTTCAACTGGAGATATGGAGGGTTGATATGAAAAAGAACATGCTTGTGAAAATTATGCTGCTAATGCAGATTTTGGCATGCCTGCTGCTGTCGGGATGTTTTATAGTCGGCGGGAAACACTTTCTGTGGTTCTAGCGGACACGCAGAAAGACAAACTCAATGCCGATCTGTGGGAATTCCTTAAGACGGAGGCCCACCGTGCGTAATTGTGAGTTGGGTTACACGCAACATAAGCAAAGAAAGTACGAAACATGAAACGAACTCTTCTCATCGGTAGTTAAATAACCGTGATGACGACGTTGAAGTAAACGGTTTCGTCGTGTCGGATGATTTTCAGGGTTCATTTTCGTGTGTTTAAGATTGACCGGCAAAGAAGCAATTGCGCCGCTCAGAGGTTGATATTTTTGAAGTGGGGCAGGTACGTCTTGTTCTGCTTGAACATCTCGGCGACCATTTTACGGATTTCGGCGAGGGACAGGACGGCGGCGGTGAGCGGATCGTTGGCGATGGCCTGATAGACGAGTTCGGCATTCCCGGTCAAGGCGCCTTGCACGGCCATCATTTCAACGGTCGCGCTCAGGGAGGTGAGGGCCACAACGGGCAGCGGAAGTGCGCCGGCGAACATGGGTTCAAAGCCGCGGCGGCTGGCCAGGACCGGGACTTCGACGCAGCAGCCTGCGGGCAGGTTGGTGACGAGGCCGGTGTTGGGAACGTTGCCGTTGAACTTGTAGAGTTCGCCGCCGAGGCAGGCGTTGGCGATGGGGGCGGCGTATTCGTGGCCGCGCGCGAGGGAGATTTCCGGCTTAGCGAACCACGTTTCGGCGTCCTTTTTCCAGGATGTTTTCCGGTGCAGGTATTCTTTGAGGATATAGGCGTGATGGCCGGGATTCCAGTTGGTGCCGGAGGCGCAATACTTTTTGATCAGCGCGGGGCTCTTGCGGAACCACCAATTGTATTCGGAATTGTGGCCGCTGGACTCGGTGACGTAGCGGCCGAGCGCGAGAAACATTTCGTTGCGGACCTGTTCGGCGTTGTAGATTTTCCTGTCGGCTGAGACGACTCTCTTCAAACGGGGATAGAGGTCGCGGCCCTTGTGTTCGAGTTTGAGGTACCAGGCGAGGTGATTGATGCCGGCGCAGAGATAGTCCATTTCGCCTACGGGAACGCCGGCCCATTTTTCGAGCATATTGGCCGTGCCTTGCACGCTGTGACAGAGTCCGGTGATCTTGAGGCTGCTTTTCTGTTGCATGGCGTTGCAGAGCATGGCCATGGGGTTGGTGTAGTTGAGCAGGATGGCGTTGGGCGCGAACTTTTCTACATCCTTGCAGATGGCGAGCATCTCGGGGATGGTGCGCAGGGCGCGGAAGATGCCGGAGGGGCCGCGGGTGTCTCCGATATTGATGTCGATTCCGTATTTTTTGGGAATCAGGATGTCGTGCTGCCAGACGGACACATCGCCGGAAAGGATGGTGACCATGACGGCATCGGCGCCCTTGAGGACCTCCTTGCGGTTGCATGAGACTTCGATTTTGGCCGTGTATCCGCCCTGGGTCATGATCTTGGCGACGGAGCGTTTCGCGAAAAGGAGGCGTTCCGGATTGGTGTCCACCAGGCCGATGGTCAGATTTTCCTTGAGCAGGGGGAAGGTGAAGATGTCCCGGACGAGTCCACGAGTGAAGCCAATGCTGCCGGCGCCGATGAATACAATCTTAGCCATGTTAACCTTCCTCCATTGAACTGCTGATTTGTTTGCAAAGAGGGTATTTTAGATTGTTCTGTTGAAAAGCGCTAGTCATGGGAGGTGTTTCAGGATCGGACGGAGGGACGGGTAGAGTTGTTGATAAAGGGCGTGTTTTTCGAGATAGGCGGCGTGGCGTTGGGGGTTGGGGGTGAAGATGCGATCCTGTTTGACGAAGAGTCGGGTTGCTTCTTCAGGAGTTTGCAAGGCGCCGGTGGCGAGTCCGGCGAGGATGGCGGCGCCGAGGACGCCGGCTTCGGTGATGCGGGGGCGGATGAATGGGATACCGAGAATGTCGGCGCGGAGTTGGAGGCCGGGATCGGATTTGGATCCGCCGCCAGAGGCGATAAAGCTGGTGGTGTCGATCCCGATGCGGCGGAGTGAGGCGATGCCCTGCATGAAGTACAAGGTTGCGCCTTCGTAAATGGCCTTGAGGATTTCGCCGCGCGTGGTGTTGGTTTTGAGTCCGACGATGGCGCCGGCGGTGTCGGACGAATGATGCGGGGGAGGATCGAAATGGGGGAGAACGAGGATGTTGGTGGGATCGTCCGGGAGTTCGGCCTCGAGGTGTTGGTAGATGCCAATTCCGGGCGGAGGGACATCGGCGGAGGCGAAGGTGTCGCGGAACCATTTCGCGAGCAGGCCGCTCTGATTGTATAAAAACGACACATACAGATCTGGAAGCACGTGGTGCTCGATGTTTAGATTTTCGCGGAGCATGGACAGGGGATCGGCGGGTTTTTTGTACACGGGGGTGATGCAGTCGAAGGAACCCATTCCGTAGACGGCACGGCCGGCGGAGATTCCGCCGCAGCCGAGAGCGTTGCAGCACTGGTCGTGGCCGCCGGCGACGATCCGGACGCCGGAGGGGAGGCCGAGTTCGGCGGCCATGGCTTTTGAGACCGTGCCGATATCGGTTCCACCTGGAACGACGGGGCCGAGTTTTCGGCATGGGATGCCACTCCAATTGAGCAGTTCATCGGACCAGTCGTTACGGTTGAGATCGAGGAGCAGGGTGCGGTTGGCGTGGGAGTTGTTGGTGACTGGTGAGGCGCCGAGCATGAAGGCGACCAGATCGGCCCAGAGGAGGAAATATTCGGCCTGTTGGTAGATTTCGGGGCGGTGTTCGCGGAGCCAGAGTAGTTTCGGAAGGGAGTAGTTGGGGCCGAGGAGGTTGGGGTTGATGGAATAGAGTTTTTCGAGGCCGAAATGCTTGATCAGTCGTTCGATGTGTTCCTGGCCACGGTTATCCACACAGAGAATGCTGTTGTCCAGGATTGTTCGGGTTTTGGAGACGGGCACAAAGGCTTCGCCGAACGCGCTGATGGACAGGGCGGTGACGGGGTCGGTTCTGGTTTGGGCGGCGACTTCTGCGATGACGGTTCTTGTCTGGCGCCAGACCTGGCCGCTATCGAGTTCGGACCAGCCGGGCTGCGGATGGAGCATATCGTACTCGCGGTAGGCCTGGGCGATACAGGCGCCGTCGAGCGCGAACGCGCCGGCTTTGCAGCCGGAGGTTCCGAGATCTATGCCGAGGAGGCTCATAGGGAGTTGAGTTCGTAGTGGAGATATGGTTTGTCTTCCTGGTTGAGCCTGATGTTCGAGTTTTGCACTTCAAGCTCGTCGCGGATGACGGTGAGCATGGCGGCATAGACGGCATCTTGCGCGGCGATGACGCCTTTGGCCAGGTGGCGTTCATAGGGTTGGCGGATGGCGGTGGCGACATTGATCTTGGCGATGCCGTGGCGGATGGAGTCGAGGATGAATTTCTTGCGGATACCGGTGCCGCCGTGAAGAACGAGCGGGATGCCGGTCTTTTGGTGAATCCGGTCGAGATGTTGGATGTCGAGGCGGGCGGCGACTTTTTGCTGGCCCTTGGTGGCGGCGGAGATGGCGCCATGGATATTGCCGATGGCGACGGATAGCCAGTCCACGCCGGTGGCCTGGACGAAGCGGGCGGCTTCGTCGGGATCGGTGAAGCCTTTTCCGGAGGCGAAGAGTTCCTCGTAGGGTGGGAGCGGACCGCTTTCGTGGCCCATGACGGCGCCGAGTTCGGCTTCGACGGGAATGTTTGAGGCGTGGGCGAGCTGAGCGATGGCTCGGGTGCAGGCGACATTTTCATCGAAGGGGAGGCGCGAGCCGTCGACCATGACGGATTCGTAGCCTGCGGCGATGGCGCGGGTGATGATGGCGGGGTAATCCACGCGCCGATCGTCCTCGTCGATGACGGGGACGTGATCGAGGTGGAGGCGCGTGTGGGCGGGGGACTTGAATTTTTCGTATTCGTCGCGAACGGCTTCGAGGCTTTTGGATTCGAATTTTTCCCATTCGAGGCGTGCGACCACGATAAGGCCGACGCTGTTGCAGTCTTTGAGGGCGCGGGCGACGGGTTCGACCATGGGGAGGTAGGGGATGTTGAAGGCGGGAATCACGGTGCCGGCGTGTGCGGCGCGCTGGATGAGTTGCTTGGTCGAGGCGTAGGGCATGGGGTTCCTTTTGGCGAGACCGTGGCAAAGGATGGAGATTGGAATGGACTGGGGAATTATTTTCCGGGGATGGATTCGGCGTGGCGCGGTTTGACGAAGATGAACTTGACGTAGCCGGCCTGCATCAGGAGGGTGGAAAGCTTCGTCAGTGTCGCCACCGGCGTATCCCTGGGAATCTGCACGCGGATTTCGCTGTCGGCCTTGGCGCCGGCCGACTTTAGGCGGCGGGCCAGTTGCTCCATCGGATAGGTTTTGCCGTTGATCGTGAAATCCTTTTCGTTGTTAACGGTGATCGCCTGCACCGTGCCCTCGACTTTCTTATCGGAGGCGTCGGCCGCGCGAGCGGGAATGGGCGCGGCGGCGACGGACAGGGCGATGAGCAGGAAAATGGAACGGACTCGGATTCGATTCATATTCATGGCAGCTCCTTCACGCGCTTGAGCGCAAGTTGATGGGCGGCGGTGTAATGCCGGCCCAGGCTTCCCCAGTCGAAATGTTCGGCGCAACTCTCCGCGCGGTTGCGAAGGGCAATGCGGTCGCGGCGACCCATCGAGAGGAAGTCGAAGAGCCGGTCTGAGAGTTGATTGACGGCGGCATCGTAGGCGGTGTAGCGGCGGCGGATGACATAGAGGCCGTTTTGTTCGTGATCCGGCATGTTGCGCAGCAGATATGTGCCGAAACCCGAGAGGTCGCTGGTCACGGAAGGCAGGCCGAGCGCCGTGCATTCCAGCGGAGCGTAGCCCCAGGGCTCGTAGGCGCTCGGGAAGATGCCGATGTGGCAGCCGCGCACAAACTGATCGTAATCGAGCGCGAAGAGCGGGTCGTTGGCGGAGACGAATTCGGGATGGTAGACGACCTTGACCGGATCGTCCGCCGCATTGAAAAGATGCGTGCTCCGCAACTGGTTCAGGATCTCGTCGTGGCCCTCGTCCTCCAGGTCGTGCGTGACGATGGTCGGCAATTTGTTCGAGTGCCAGGCATGGATCATGCGGCGCAGCCGCAGTTTCCAGTAGTCGTCCACCAGGTCGTCGTAGCGCGGGGTCTGGCCCATGGCGGTGGAGGTGAACAGGCGGTCGCCCAACTGCTGTTTGATGGCCTCGCAGTTGTCGCGCATTTCGCCCATCATCGCGCGCCGGTGCAGCGCCTCGGTGTTCAGCGAGCGGATGGGGCGCTTGGTGACGATGAAAAAGACCACCGTGCGATTGATGCGCGCCTGCTTCATCCGCCAGTTCAGGCGCGCCATGGCCTCGATGGTCATGTCGAAGCCCTTGTTGCGGTACTCGTAACGGCCGGAGATGAAGCAGTAGATCGTGCTGTCGAGATCGAACGAGTAGCTGGGGAAAAAGTGCGCGATCACGAACTGGTTGATCGCCTCCTTGTACTGCCGGTGCAGGTTCTGGAATTCGTGCAGGGCCACGAAGCGTTCGATGTTCAAGCCGTTGGGCAGCAGGATGTCCGGCGCCCGTCCCAGCAGATGTTCGCACTCGTAGGCGGTGATGTCGCTCACGGTGGTGAAAACATGGGCGCCATGCGCGGCGGCGCGTTCTAGGGAGACCTGGGTTTCGATGTTGAAACGGCGGGCATTGGCCATCCAGTCCACGAACGGCACATGGTCGTAGAACCACGGGTCGTGCATCGCCAGATAGCGTCCCAGCAAGGTGGCGTGGGTGGTGAAGACGATTGCCAGGGGCAGATTGTCGCGGCGCAGTTCAGGAATGCAGGTGCCTGCCATCCATTCGTGGAAGTGGCCGATTGCGGTTACGCCGGGCGCCATCAGGTCGACCACCGTGCGGAAAATTTGTTCGACCCCGTAGCCGAAGGCTTGCGCCAGCTTGAGCAGTTCATCCGCCGCCACGGTGGCGATGTGGTGGTGTTCCCAGAGGCGGTACGCGATCTCGTTCAAACGGTTCAACTGCGTCCGCGGATCGATCAGCAGGCAGCGCGGACGTCCGGTGATCAGCCAGCGTCCGTGATGAACTTCGATGCCCTGCTCGTGCAGCCGCCGGACGATGGCGGCAAAGGGGCCATCGGCGGGGCACTCCTCGAATTCGGCGGGAGTGGTGTCCGGCATGTAGGGACCGATCAGGCAATAACGGTCGCCCCAGTTACGGACCGCAAACGGAGTCTTGGATCGGAGCACCGTGTAGATGCCGCCCACCTGTTGACAGGTCTCCCAGGCCACTTCGAAGAGCATCGGCTCTGTGAAGCGTTCCCCGGTCGGGTGTCTGTGCGAACGGTCGCTCACGGTGTTGTCCGGTTCGATTCGGTCGGATGGAAGGGGGTCAGCAGATCATGCCAGTCGAGGTGCCGCACGAGATTTACGTCCAGGGAATGCCCGGATTTGTAGGACCAGACCTCGCCAACGAAGCGGCCGCCGTCGATTAATGCGATTGCGGCCAGGAGGTCGAGAATCGTGCGGTGCCAGACCGCTTCCAGGGCCTTGCCGTTGTGCTCCATGCGCGGCTGATTGACGTAGCCATGGCGGCCGGCGATCAATATGTTCTTGTTTGTGTAGCCCATGTTGCGTGTATCGGCAAACAAAGTGCCGGCGCTGCGCGCGAGCAGCATCTGCAGGTAGGTGCAGTTGGTCCGGGCCGGCGCGCCGTAACGGGCGGTTTCCGGTGTCAGCCGGATGCGCAGCCGCTGCTGGCGGATCGCCGTTTGAAAATCCACCGCCACATCCAGGTCAAGGGTGGCGCGCGCGGCGGTACAGGGGCGCACGATCAGAAAGCTGCCGCGGGGGCCCGCAATGGAGACCGGCTGGCGCACGGTGACATAGCTGGCCGGCTGGTCGAGCATTTGCAGCCCTGCCCGGTCGAAAGCTTCAACCAGATCGAGGCTGCCGCGTTCGAAAAGGGGCGGATCGCCGGAATTCATGCGAATCATCAGATTGTCGATGGAGAGACCGCGTTTGAGCGCCACGATGTGTTCGACCATGCGCATGTAGTTGTGCGGGGAGCCGCTGCAAAGCACGATGTTACGCTGGGTGGTCCAGACGTTGGCCGCGGTAACGCGGATTGGCAGTGATTCGGGAAGGTCGGTGCGGTCGAACCACCAGCCTTCCTTGGTTGTCGGTTCGAAGTATAGCGTGCGCTGGGCGCGCCGGAAATAGGTGCCGGGACCGGTGACGTTGACGGCGGCGCCGATGGTTGTGCGCCGGTCCGGTTCCGATGATTGCACGGGCATCCATTCCCAATCCACCGGTTGGTTTTGGAACCGTTGCAGGGCGGAGTCCAATTGCGCGGCCTCGCCCTGTAACACTCGTCCGTAAATGGCATGGTCCATGGTTGTTCGACGCCGGGACAAAAGAACCGTTCGTCGGACACATATGTAGGCGGAACGGGGCGTATCCGTCAAGGGCCGTCTGGACTTCCCGGGAAGCAACGGGTTGACACCTTTTTAGACTTATGCTCTTCTTCTTACGCAAGGAGCGACATCGAAGCCCTGGTATCGGCGGCAAATCGTCCGGTTTTCGGGTTTTGTTAGATAAATTATGAGCTTATCCGAAGTTATCACGCGAGTGCGGAATAAATTGATTCTTCTCTGGGGTACCCCGCGCCGGCTCTTCTGGAATGTCTGCCGTCCCGGATATGTGCGCGACAGTCTGGCCATGCGTTCGGGCGAGTGCCGGCGCTGCGGCGCCTGTTGCCGGTTATTCGTGCGCTGCATCCACTTTTTCGAGGACAATGGACTGCCGGCTTGCAGGCTCTACAAACATCGCCCTCCGAATTGCAGCAACTTCCCGATCGATCCCCGGGACATCGCCGACCGCGACCTGATCGCGCCGAACAGCCCCTGCGGCTACTCATGGCCGCAAGCCGGGCAAGGGGCGAATAAGTAACCGTGTTCTCGACCTGAGGTTGGAAGCGATAAAGGATGGCTTAATGAGCCAATAAATCCCATGCTTCTGACCGAGTGGCGGGAGCCCGATCCTTGGATCGGGCTCTTCCGTTTATATCGTTAAGCCGGCTTTCCGAAGGTTTTTTGGGATGCGGGTGGCGGCTGGTTCCGAGGGCGGCACGAAGGGCTGCCCCGTCAGCAACTCAAAGGCTTGAATGTAGCGCCGGGCGGCCTCGATGCGAATCGCGTCGGGCAGCGGCGGGGGGGTGCCATCGCCGCGGAATCCCTGTGACACCAGCCACTCGCGAACATACTCCTTGTCCAGTTTACGCTGTTCCTGGCCGGCGGCGAAGCGCTCTGCATATGTGTCTCTGAACCAGTAGCGCGAGGAGTCCGGGGTATGGATTTCGTCCGAGATCACCAGGCGGCCATCGAGACGTCCGATCTCGTACTTGGTGTCGACCAGGATCAGTCCCTGCCCGGCGGCGTGGCGGACGCCTGCTTTGAAGAGACGGAAGCAGATGGCGGCGGCTTCGTCGAAGGTGGCGGCGTCGATCAGGCGCTCGGAGATGGCCTCGTCGCGTCCGATAGGGCGGTCATGCACCTCGTGCTTGGTGGTTGGCGTCAGAATGGGCTGCGCAAGCCGCTGGTCTTTTTTAAGCCCCTCAGGCAGGCGATGGCCGCAGAAATCGCGCGCGCCGCGTTCGTAGTTGAACCAGGCCGAGGTCTTGGTGACGCCGGTGATGTAGCCGCGCACGATGAATTCCAAGGGCAATTGTTCGCACTCGCGGACCACCATCACGTTGGGGTCGGGGACGCTGATGACATGGTTGGGAACGATGTCCCGCGTTTTTTCGAACCAGAAGGCGGCCAACTGGTTCAACACCTGTCCCTTGAACGGAATGGAGCCGAGGATGACGTCGAACGCCGATACGCGGTCGGTGGTGACCAGCAGGCGCCGCCCCGGCTGCAGATAACTGTCGCGCACTTTTCCGGGACGCCGTTCGCCCAGTCTGGGAAAGTCGGTCGTGTCGAGGGTGTTGGGCAGTTCTTCACGCAGTCGCGTGGAGTCTATCATGCTTGGCATCCTTTACTTTTGAATGACGGCGTGTGTACGGGATCGAGAACCACGCAAGTGACCGGGCGCGCGCCGTCTGCTGCCGCGGCCTGGGCGACAAAGACGCGGATGTCGCGCGCCAGGCGGTCTTTTTCGCGGCGCGTGGCCTGCGGTCCAAGCAACATTTCCACCGTGGCGCGCAGATGGCGAAGGCCGAGAACAAGCGGGGCGCCGTTGTTGGGCCAGATGGAGGCCAGGTGGCGCAGCGTGGTGCGCAGCAGGACCAGGAAGGGCAGTTCGTAGCGATCGGCGGGCTTACTCACGAGCGGCGCGAGATCGAGCGTCCAGACGGTGCCGCCCGCGGCAAAGGCCCAGACCGAGGAGCGCACCAGCCCGCTGCCGACCAGCGCCATCCGGCGGGCGCACAGTGGATGCCCGACGGCATGCAGAGCCTGGGCGGTGAGCAGGCTGAGTTCTTCGCGCGCCGGCGGGCGCGCAGCGGAAGCGCGGCGGTGGTCGTGCAGCCAGGCGGCGACGCTGTGGACGATCTCCTCGATCGGCGCGGCGGGCGAGAGCGCGGCATCCAGTCCGCGCGACAGCGCTTCGCGGACGGGCGGCTCCAGCGTTTCCGCGGTCGCCGCCGGTTGGGAGGCATTCCAGATCATACGCGGCTCACCAGCCCGCGGATGGCGTTGATGAATTGGTTCACGTCCTTGAAACGGCGGTAGACCGAGGCGAAACGCACATAGGCGACTTCGTCGAGGTTCTCCAGGCTCGCCATGACCTTCTCGCCGATCTTTTCGCTCGGAACCTCGAGTTCGAAATCGTTCTCGATTTCGGCGACCAGGTTGTCCACGAAGGTTTCGATCTGCTCCGCGCTGACGGGGCGTTTTTCGCAGGCGCGCTGGACGCCGTTGACCAGTTTGTCGCGTTCGAAGGTTTCCCGCCGGCCGTCGCGTTTGATCACGTTCAAACGGGCGCGGACAACCTCTTCGCGGGTGGTGAAGCGATGATTGCAGCCCAGACAGGCGCGGCGGCGACGGATTAGATCGCCGCTCCGCGAGGTGCGGCTGTCGAGAACCTTATCTTCCAAGTGACCGCAACGAGGGCAACGCATGGCGTTTATTCCGTGGACATTACACCAGCGCCGGAGGTTTGGGCAGGTCGGCGATGCTGGCCAGGGAAGCCTGCAGATCCTGCTCGGGCAGCACGTAGTCGCGCAGTTTGCCTTGCAGGTAGGCGTCGTAACCGCTGAGGTCCATCAGCCCGTGGCCCGACCAGTTCAACAGAATGGTCCGTTCCTTGCCCTCTTCCTTCGCGCGATTGGCCTCCTGAATGGCCACCGCGATGGCGTGCGCTGTCTCGGGCGCGGGAATGTAGCCTTCCGTGTGCGCCCAGAGCAGCGCGGCGCGGTAGCACTCGAGCTGCTGCACGGCGCGGGCTTCGATCAGCTTTTCGCGCAGCAGGTGGCTGACCAGCGGCGCCATGCCATGGTAGCGCAAACCGCCGGCGTGAATCGGTTTGGGGACGAAGGCGTGGCCCAGGCTGTACATCGGCAGCAACGGCGTCATCATCGCTACATCGCCCGAATCGTAGACGAACTTGCCGCGGGTCATCTTCGGGCAGGCCGCCGGTTCGACGGCGATGAAACGGAGCTGATTGCGTCCGGCCATTTTGTCGGACACGAAGGGGAAGGCCAGCCCGGCGAAATTCGAGCCGCCCCCGGCGCAGCCGATGACCACGTCCGGATAGGCGCCGATCTTGGCCATCTGCTTCTTGGCTTCGAGTCCGATGATCGTCTGGTGCAGGCAGACGTGATTGAGCACGCTGCCCAGCGAGTAGCGGGTGTTCTTGGAGTGAACCGTGTCCTCGATCGCTTCGCTGATGGCGATCCCCAGACTGCCCGGGGTGTTGGGATCCTCGGCCAGGATGCGGCGGCCGGTCGCGGTGCGGTCGCTCGGGCTGGGCAGACACTCGGCGCCCCAGGTCTGCATCATGATCTTGCGGAAGGGCTTCTGGTCGAAACTGATGCGCACCATGTAAACGGTGCATTCCAACCCGATCATCTTGCAGGCCATCGCGAGCGCCGAGCCCCACTGTCCGGCGCCGGTTTCGGTCGCCAGCCGTTTGATGCCGAACTTTTTGTTGTAGTAGGCCTGCGGTATGGCCGTGTTGGGCTTGTGGCTGCCGGGGGGCGAATAGCCCTCGTTCTTGTAATAAATTTTGGCCGGCGTCTTGAGCGCCTGCTCCAGACGGTAGGCCCGCATCAGCGGCGAGGGGCGCCATTGCCAGAGCAGTTGCAGCACCTCGTCCGGAATATCGATCCAGCGCTGGGTGCTCATTTCCTGCTCGATCAGGTTCATCGGGAAAACCGGCGCCAGCATCTCCGGCGTCAACGGCTTGCCGTCAGGTCCAACCGGCGGAGGCATGGGGCGGGCGAAATCGGCCGCGATGTTGTACCACTGACGAGGCATCTCGTCTTCGTTCAGAAAAACTTTGATGTTTTGCACTTTGACTCCCATTTCGTAAGCAAGGATAGCTGGAACTTACTCCACGGCGTTTCTATGTGCAAGAGCAAATTACTGTTCGCTTTGCCTGCCGCGGCGAATAGCGTAAAGTATACGCCCAGCGAGGTTAACATCATGGCTTGCGAGATACAGGATATTCGACGCGCACTGGCGGAAGTGGCGGCGCAACCGGGGAGCGGGCTCTTCGGCTGGACGCTGACCACCGAGACCGCCGCTTCCCATCAGGCGCTGATGATCGGCGGCGAAGGCAATGCCTTGACCGTCTTTCAGGCCCGGCAGGTCGCGGACGACCGCGCCACGCTGCGGGTCTTCACGCGGCAGGGCGCGCCCGTGCGCCAGGGCGTGGCGGTGGTGACGCTCGATCCCATGGCCGATCTGACCGCGCAGATCGCCGCCGCCTGCGCGGCCAGCCGGGGCGTCGACAATCCGCCCTGGGAACTGCCGTCGGCGCCGCCCGCGGGTTATCCGGCTGTGACGACGTCCGATCCGGCCGTCGCCGCCGATCCCGGCGCCGAGCATGCCCGGCTGATCGCCGGCGCCCGCCGCGAAGCCGCCCGGCTGGGCGTGGTGCACATCAACAGCGCCGAGGCCTATGTAAACTTCCGCCGTCAAAGGCTCGAAAGCTCCACCGGCATCTCCACCGGGCGCGCGTTGTCGGAGGTCTATTTCGAACTCGCGGCCGAACGACTGCCCGGGCCGAATGTCCAGGAGGTCAGTCCGCTCGTCGAGGCCACTCATGTGGACGGGCTCGATCTGCCGGCCTTTTTCGACCGCGTAGCCGAGGAAGCCGGCGCCCTGACCGGCTCCGAATTGCCTCCGACCAGCCGCCAGGCGACCATCGTCATCGGCCCCGAGGCGATCACGGCGCTGCTTTACGAACTGCGCGGCCAGCTGCAGGCCGACGCCGAGTACGAGCGCGGTCCGCATCTGCTGCCCGGCGACAGTGTGGCCGACGGGCCGCGCGCCCCGGCCGGCGAGGCGCTCACGCTCGCGCTGGATCCCTTCCTGCCCGCCATGGCGGAAAGCACTCCCTACACGGGCGAGGGACTGCCCGCCGAACGGTGCCTCGTGATCGAGGACGGGGTGGTGCGCAGGCAGTTGGTCAGCGCCCGCATGGGCCAGTATCTGGGCCGCCCCGCCAACGGCATCTGCGGCAACATGCTCGTCTCGCTGGGACGCGGCGGCAGGGCGGAATGGTTCGCAACGCTGCCCGATGTGCTGGAAATCCGCACCTTTTCGTCACTGCTGATCAATCCCCGCACCCTCACCTGGAGCAGCGAAATCAAACTCGGCCGCCGCCATCGCGCCGGACAGCCGTCGGTGACGATCAAGGGCGGCGTGGTCTCCGGCAGCCTGCGCGAAAATCTGCGCGATTGCGCCTTCAGCAACCGCAGGATCGTGCGCAACGACCTGCCCGACGGATGGAAACCCTCCCGCGGTTACGATGGCCCCGACGCCATGCTGATCCGCTCCGGCATCCAGGTGGCCGGCGCCTGAGGAATAATCACATGCAAGACACACGCTTACCGGCCCGTTTCCCAGAACGCCTGCAGGAGCTGCGGGCGCTGCTGCCGCAACTGGTCGCGATTTTGGAGCAGGGCCGCACTGACGAATGGTACGCCTTCGCCTGGCTGGAGGAGACGGTCACATTGGGCGCCGTCTGCGGGCGCACCGAGGGCGTGCAGCAGGACACCGACCGCGGCGTCGTGCTGCGCATCTTCGCTCGCGGCATCCAGTATGAGTCCGCCTGCAACCGCCTGGACGAGTCCGCCTTGATCGAAATGGCGCGGGCGCTGCGGGCGCGCGTGGAGTCGGATGACTCGACCGGAATGGCGCTGCCGGTTTACAAGCCGCGCAGTTGGGCCGAGGAATATGCCGATCCGCTGCCGCCGGAATTGCGGTCGCAGATGCCCGCCAGCCCGCCTGCCGTCGAGCAACCCGTGCACCTTGGCGTACGCTGCACGGTTGATCCCTGGATTACGACGGCCGACGGCCTGCGGACAATGGCGGCGGCCACGCGGCAGCGCGTGCTGGCGGCCAACGGCGCCTTTTTGCAGCGTGAAAATGCGGCCCGGCCGGACGCCGAGGCTTTTCCCGCGCTGGCCGAAGTGCGCGTGCTTGCCCGGCAGACGGTGCATACGCACGTTTTCGTGGACCGCACGCGCAACGTGTCGCAGGTTCTGCCGGTGGCGCTGCTTTATGCGCTCGGCATCATGCCCGGCGGGCAGACCGGCCGCACGCTGGCGGGCGGTTTGGGCGGACTGGAAATCGCCGTGCTGCCGGACGATTCGCTGGCGCAGTCGGCGGAAATGCCGGCTCGGCTCTCGCGGGCCGAACGCCTGCCGCCGGGCGCCTACCGGCTGATCACGGGGCCCGATGTGACCGGTGTGATCGCCCATGAAGCCTTCGGCCACACGCAGGAAGGCGATACCTGCATGTGTGGACGGAGCGTCGCCCCGGGGTTGCGCGAACGCCAGGTGCGCGTCGGCAACGACCAGGCTTCGATCGTCAACAACCCCGCCGTGTTCTCGATGGATCATTTGTTCCACGGGCCGAATGGCTCCTATTTCTTCGACCACGAAGGCTGTTTCGCGCGTGTACAGACGATCCTCGACCACGGCTGGCTTTCCGCGCCGATGACCAACCTGACCGCGGCGCTGGCGCTGGGCGAGCCGCGCACGGCCAACGGCAAGCGCGAGTCCTGGCGGCGCCCGTTGATGGTCCGGCAGACCAACACCTATTTCACCCCCGGCGACGCGACCCTCGATGAACTGATCGCCCGTGTGCCGTCGGGCTTTTTGGCCCACTGGGCGCATGGCGGGATGGAGGATCCCAAGGGCGGCAGTTTGACGGCGGGCACGGAGTACCTGGAGGAAATCCGCGACGGGCGGTTGACCGGGCGGCTGTTTGTGGGACCGACCGGCGGCCACGTCGAACTCTCCGACCCCGTCTTCAACATGCTGGCGCGGATCGAGGGCAAAACCGGCAGCAGGCATCCGCGCGGGATTCCCGAAAACAAGTACGGCGGCTGCGGCAAATACCATAAGGAAAGCGTCAACGCCGGTTGCGGCGGCCCGTGGATACTTTGGTCGTCGGTCACCTGCGGATGATTGGGCGGAAAAATAGCGGGTGGAAGGTGGAAGGTGGAGGGTGGATGGTGAAGGGTGGAGGGGTGGAAGGTGGAGGAGAATGAAAACGGGGACGCGATGGGGCAGGAGGGGAAGTTGTCAATCTGGCAAAGGTTGCGGCTTTGTTTTGTGCATGCGTTGCCCTCCGCCGTCCGGACCGGACTGTGGTTGCTGCTGATTACCGTGCCGGTTTCCTTCGCCGTTTTGTTGATGAAGGTCACGGGACTGCTCGATATCGTGGCCCACCTTTGCAAGCCCCTCTTCGGACTGTTTGGACTGCCGGGCGAAGCGGCGATCGTTTTTGTCACCTCCTGCTTACTGAGTATCTACTCGTGCATCGCGGTCATCGAAACGCTGGGATTGACCGGACGGACGGTGACCATTCTGGCGGTGATGTGTCTGATTTCGCATAACATTCCGGTGGAGTGCGCCGTGCAGAGAAAGGCCGGCTCCAATCCCTGGCGCATGGTGGGGCTGCGCCTCGTGACGAGTTTCGTGGCCGCCCTGGCGCTGAGCGCGCTGATTCCCGCCGACGCGGTACGGGTGGCGTCGCCGGGCGCGGCGGCGCTGCCGGCCGTTTCCGGGTTTGCAGCGGAATTCAAGCTGTGGGTCGCCGACATTTCATACCTCTGCGTGAAGATCATGGTGCTGATCACGCTGCTCATGATCCTCCAGCGTATACTCGAAGAATTCGGCGTCACGCGCTTCCTTTCGAGAATTTTGAAATATCCGCTGATGCTTTTGGGCCTGCCCAGCGAAACCGCTTTCTTGTGGACCGTCGCCAACACGCTTGGACTGGCCTACGGGGCGGGCGTGATCCTCGACAACGTCCGGCGCGGACTGCTTTCCAGGGCGCACGCCAACCTGCTGAATTATCACATCGCGATTTCCCATTCGCTGCTGGAGGACACCTGCCTCTTCGTGGCCATCGGCGTATCGGCCTGGTGGCTCACCATCCCCCGCATCGTCCTGGCGGGAATAGCAGTATGGCTGAAACGCCTCGCCGAAAGAATCAATGCCAGGCGCATCGCAACACCGGCTGGGTAATAGGTTCACAATCATTACTGGGCGGTTGATTGAACCAAGTCGCCACAAGTTGAAGTAGTGCCAGCGCTACGAGCTGGCACAGTGATTGGACTGGGAGTGGCGAAGAGCCGCCACGTCGTAGCCGTGGCGGTACTGGAGAACTTGAGTCAAACAGCCATCCAGTTAACCCTAATCTTGCACCCCAAGATTGCCCTTGCGTGGCAAAAGCCGACGGCGTAGCGTTGATAGTGAGGGCGCGGTTGCGGCTGCGGGTTGGACAGAGTTCGGCGGGCGGAGAAGAGTTTGACTACGAAACACGCGAAACACACGAAAAAGGAACCGATTGGGCGGGCGGTGGGCGGATTGATTTGAGACAAGGCACGAGAAAGGCGCAAACTGAACCACGATTTATATCTGCCGGGCATTGGGGATCCGGATCCGTTGGAGCCACAAATCGAGACCTTGAAGAGATAAATCAAGTCGAGTAACATCATCATCATGAAGAGTGTATACATAGAGACCTCAATTCCCAGTTTTTTCTACGAGACCAGACAGGAACCGGAGATGATTGCCCGGAGAACCTGGACGCGGGAATGGTGGGAACGGTACAAGGAGCGCTATGAACTTGTCACGAGTGAGGCCGTCGTTGCCGAATTGGAGGAGGGTGAGTATCAGACGCAGGCAGACGCTGTTAAATTAGTGGCCGGTCTTCCACGGTTGGACATACCAGATGAGATAGCGGAGATTATTGACACGTACCTCATAAATCATCTGATGCCGCGGGAACGCCTTGGCGATGCGTTGCATTTGGCGCTTGCGTCCTACCACAAGTGTGACTTCTTGCTCACTTGGAATTGCAGCCATATTGCAAATGCAAACAAGTTTGAACACATACGGATAATCAACACGCGACTGGGGCTGTTTGTCCCCGCGTTGGTCACGCCGATTGAACTCTGTACGGAGGATATGTCATGACTGATTCAACACTGCAACGGATATGGGATTCTAGAAAAGTAATATCGGAACGATGTGAGTTTGATTCCCACAAAATCGTCCATTTCTACCAGACTCGGCAAAAGACAGATGATCGAACAAGAAAATCGAAGCGACAAAGTGCGGTCGTGGCGGAAGCCGGAACCACTTACGGATCGCGAACGAAGAAATGAACATAGGGCGGTTGGGCAGTGGCCTGAGGACGACGGAGAAGATTTTGACCACGAAATACGCGAAATACACGAAAAAGGAACCGATTGGGCGGGCGGCGGGCGGATTGATTTGAGGCAAGGCACGAGAAAGGCGCAAGTTGAACCACGGAACCGCTACGCGGATTGAAGAGAGCAAGCACGGGCGTTATTTGCACATATGACAGTAAAAACTGATTCCCGTTCGCCAGAAACCAGACGCTTGCCGCCGGAGTGTCCGAGGGGGTAGGATATGAAGAAGATCAATGACAGCGATAGGGACGACGAGTTGCGGCCAGAGTACAACCTCTCCTTGTTGGATGCCGGCGTGCGGGGAAAGTATGCGAAGCGTTTCCGGGAGGGAACGAACCTCGTTCTGCTCTCCCCGGATGTGGCGCAGTACTTTCCCAACGAAGACTCGGTGAATGCTGCGCTCAGGTCCCTGGTGGGCGTCGCCAAAGCCCAACTCCGCCACGCCCACTGAGGCCGGAGGAAGCAGGGCGCGAACCAGGCGGTAGTCGTCCCCCCACCACCGAAGGAGCACATTCTTGTATCTCAAGGGAACAATGTCGGCGATAACACTGCCATTTCTTGTTTATGCCGCCCGCGAGGGTTATGGCTGGGTGAACGGGTGTACTGTTCCGATTGCCCTCAGGGAGCAATTGAGGCGGACGGCCGGGAAAATGCCGGACTTTGACATGCAGGGCGCGCCGGGAACGTGCGGGGTGGTGAACGTCGGGGAGTGGGTGCTGGCTTACCGCTTTATGCGACAGATCGCAGGCGACTCGCGCGGCCGGGACTGCGCCTACCTCGCCATGAGTTATGTCAAGGCAAGTGAGGCCGGCGAAATCAATGCCGATGCACTACTGCTGGAACCCCTGTTCAAGACGCCCCAGAAAACACCACCCGATACCATCGCTTATGCCGGAGGGAAGGGTCCGGGGACGGCGTGGCAAGTCCCCAGCCAGTCCGGGTGTGGTATGTTTGACGCGCGAGGGTCGCTGTCGGCGGCCTGTGGCGCGGTTGGTGGGGTCACCGAAGGGACATTGCGGATTTCCAGGAGTGAACCGGAAGACGGACGGGGAAGTCGCTTCGAGTATGTGAAAAAGACGGAGCCTCAGTCGCCAGTTGTGCGGAAGCCAGGCCGGGAGACTGTTGTGTCAGGTCCAGACGAGACGGCGGTAAGAGGAAAGGCGCAGGGCTGTCCCTGGCGGCTCGTGGGACTACTGGTGATCTGGGCGCTTTTGTTGGGTGTGCTGATCGGGAGGTTGTTGCCATGGTTGGGCGTGCTGATCGGGAGGTCGCTGACATGATCGAAGCGGAACGGTTCCTTGAGGAAAAAAAGAATCGAGGGAAGAACCCCGCGTCGTCGCCGGACCTGACGGCAAGCCCCACGGCAGAACGCGGTTCTGACCCGGTACGGGCCGGAACTTCCACGGCTGGCCGCAAACTTGAAACGCGGTGGCTGAATTTCGTGAATTATATTCTGGTTCCAGCCAACGTTGTCTTGTGCGTCATCGGCTTGTGCATGGTTGGCGGCGAGGCCGGCATGGGGTCTTTCGCGGTCGGGTATGTGACTGACATCGTTGTTGGCGTGGCCCTGTTCGTCGGATTGCGCAACCGGACACCCTGGGGCTGGTGGTTGATGATGGCGGTGCTGGTGCTGAAAGCGCCCATCGCGGCTTGGAGCCGCTATTCGATGGCGTGTATGAAGGCTGATTTGATGGACGTTGCAAAGGATTTGGGCTATTCCGTGGCGTCAAGCACGCGGGTGGATGGTGCAGGCTTTGTGTGGCTTGCGATTGCGGGGTTCGTCTTTATCTGCCTGCCGCAGATGATCTATTTTTACAAACGCCGCGGATTGTTCAATGTGTGATTCATAGGGGGCATGAAATGAGCAAGGTTGCGATCGTCGGTGTCGAGGGCAGCGGGAAGACGGTGCTGATGGCCTCGTTGAGCGAATGTTTCGGAAAGATTTCCGAAAGCGAGCCTTACCTGATGCCGGAGAACCAGTCGGCCTACACTTTCATGCAGCAGGTCCCACACCGACTTCGGGTGGACCGGGCATGGCCGGGCGCCACGGGGATCGACGCGCTTCGCACGATGCGGTGGACCCTGCGCAGCGGCCAGACCGTGCTGAACACTATCGAAATGCTGGATTATCCCGGTGAACTATACCGGCTGGCCTTTGGCGAGCGGTCGGCCGAGGAGTTGGCCGCGCATCGCGCGGAACTGGATGAGTTTCTGGAGCATCTCACGGATGCCGACACGTTGATCGTGCTTTTCAACCTGGCCGACGTGGAGAACCAGGGCGCCAATGCGCGCAACGCTGAGACGGTGTGGATCACGCGGGGGATTTTCGATTACGCGAAGACACTCCCGAACCTCAAACGTCAGCACCTGGTATTTACGCAGGCCGACCGTTATGCGGCGGCGTTAAAGGAAGCCGGCGGGGCGGACGGGTTGTTTGCCCAGAAACTGCCCATGCTCAAACTGCTGCATCCCGATTTGTCGGTGACCGCGATCTCAGCCGTGGATGGCATGGACGAAGAGGGGCGCCCCAAGCCGGGGTATTCCTCCGGGAGTTGCCGTGAACTGATGCGATTGATCTTGGCGGAACAGGATCAATTGGCCAGGTCGGAACTGCGCGTGTGCCACGCGGCGTTGGACCGGATTGCCTGCTTTGGCACGGGTGGCGTTCAGGATTTCTCGATGCTGGTGGAAGAGGGCCAAAAGGCCCTGGAAAAACTGAAAGCCGTATCTCTCCCGCTCAAGTCGTTCTATGCCGAGGCAATCAGTCGCGTTGAGGAGAGACTCGGGTTTTGGCGTGATTTTATCCACGCAACTCGCGCACATGAGAAAACTTTAACGCTCGAAACAATGGCGATGCCAGCCGCATGGGCAAATGTACGGGAAAAATTTGCGGACGCGGAGCATATTCTTACCGTATTCCAACATAATTATGCGGAAAAGGCGCTTCAAATAAAGAATACACAGAAGGCCAAGGCCGTAAAAGCTCGTGTGCATATTGTTGTGACTGTATCGGCCTGTCTGGTAGTCGTGGTAATTTTGATTGGAATACGGCAATCCATCCAGAGTGATAACGATGCACTTGTTAGCCGGGCCTACGAACTGGCGACTGCAGGCCGGTATACAGAAGCCCTGCAACAATTCGACGGATGTCGCACCATCCCCGCCCTTTTAATCTGGCCGCCACCCCCGCCCAGTGGGGAATGGGTGCCTGCGGCCCAGGCACAGGCGGAAACCGCCAGGCAAGCGGCAGCACGGGCGGAAGCGGAGCGGCAAAAGCAGGCACTGACGATTCCCGATCTGGGCATGACGTTGCAACCGGTGGCGGCGGGTGAATTTCAGATGGGGGCGAACGATGGCTCGGTGGACGATAAGCCGGCGCATCGGGTGCAGCTTACGCGCCCCTTTTGGATTGGCAAGACGGAAGTGACCCAACGGCAGTGGGAATTGGTGATGGGGAATAACCCGAGCCATTTCAAGGGTGCGGATAATCCTGTGGAGTGTGTGAGTTGGAACGACTGCGTGGAGTTTTGCAGAAAGTTGACGCAACGCGAACAGGCGGCGGGGCGGTTACCCGTTGGCTATACATACCGCCTGCCAACCGAAGCGCAATGGGAATACGCTTGCCGGGCGGGCACGACAACCCGGTATAATTTCGGAAATGAAACCAATGCGCTTGATCAAGCAGGCTGGTACGATTCGAACAGCGGAGCAACGACAAATCCGGTGGGTCAAAAAGCGGTCAATGCGTGGGGTCTTCACGACATGCACGGCAACGTCTGGGAATGGTGTCAGGACTGGTACGGGCCGTATGATGGCGCGGCAACGGTAGACCCAACCGGCGCAGCATCGGGGGATTCCCGTGTTTTGCGCGGGGGTTCCTGGATGTTCTTTCCCGGTGCTTGTCTGTCGGCGTTCCGGCTCAACGACTATCCATCGCGCACGTACGACAGCGATGGCTTTCGCGTGGTGTGTGGCCACTGAGGGCTAAGATTACCTTTTTTTACGAATTCGCACGCAACGACGCCGGATTTTTTATTGGCAGGGATGACGGTCTGACTGTACGTGATTTTGGTCGCCGACAAAAGATATGAACACGGAAGAAAAGAACAACGTCGTTGCATCCATCGACGAAGTGATCGCGCTGTTTCGCGAATCACCCAATGTCTTTCTTACAGAAGACGATCTCAGATTCCACCTCTGCTGTCGCCTGCTTCGCTATTTCGGATCCGCAGAAGATACTCAGGACGGCGACAGGTCAATCTCCCTTCATAGCGAGGTGCGCTGGTATGGAGGGGGCAATTTGAAGATGCGCTCCGACATTGTATTGATCGATGTGTCGAATCTTGCCGTTCTTCGTCACGCTCGGTTGCCAAGCAAGGGATTTGGATTCAACATCCCCAAAGCAATCATTGAACTCAAACTCCGACGGCCGAACGGAGAGTCACAAGCTAACTTCATGAGTCACATACATGCCGACATTCGCAAGCTATCCGTACTGAAGCGCATATTTCACAATGCGCAAGGGCAAGACCAGACCGCATATTGGATGATTATCCTAGACAAAAAGACTGAGGTTAGAGAGCCAATTACCGCGCCAGAAGGAATCACCATCCACTACGAGTATAAGCGAGCGTCGAGGTAATCATATGTGGGTCTTCGGATATGGATCGCTGATGTGGGATGACTGGTACGGGAGTCTGTCCTGCACCCGCAAGACCATCGGGCTCATGCGCGGGTACCGACGGACATTTAGCAAGAACTCGGTTCGGAACTGGGGGACGAAACAACGCCCCGGACCGACTAATGCGAGAACGCCGATGGAAGGTGATTATGTCCGAGGAGATGAACAATGACCATTGACAAGAGAAGACTAATCGAAGATATCGCCATCGCCAAAACCGTTATAGATACATCCGAGATCAAAAAGAAACTTGACACAGTCCAAAAGGAACTACAAGAGGCACGGCGCCAAAGCGAAAGAGAAAGCAAACAAGCAAGGGCGGACGCAAATCGTGCAGCATATGAAGCCAACGAAGAAGAACGCCAAAGGTTGAAAGAAGCACAAGAAGAGGAAGAAGAGTCCAGGAATTACGAAAAGGGGCAACATTTCTTTAACCTAGCAG
Source organism: uncultured bacterium (assembly GCA_903925685.1). Taxonomy (GTDB): domain Bacteria; phylum Verrucomicrobiota; class Kiritimatiellia; order CAIKKV01; family CAIYGI01; genus CAIYGI01. The sequence continues at coordinate 15,558 of CAIYGI010000037.1, read as the reverse complement.
AAACGTGCTTTGAGAAGGAAGACTGGAGCGAAGCATTGCAACTCTACGAGGTTGCAAAAAAGAGTTTTCCTCAATCTTTCTATATAAAAAAGAACGGTGTCTTTTCTCACAAGATGTCTGTTTACAAAATGGCTTTATGTTTGAGCCATCTCGGAAGATACGCAGACAGTCTTCGACTGTTCAAGAACCTACTACGGGATAAGAGCCAAATAACAATAGATTCTGACTACTTGACGGTATTCATGAAGGGGTTCAACAGGAATCTCTTCGATGTCTATCAATTAAGCCTAAAGAGTCTTAATGAAACATCAGATAATAACCCGAAAGTCGATTCAGAGAAAAGAAACCTAAAAGCAGAAATGTACACTCTTTTCCCGCAAGAGTGTCCGACTTATAAGTCAGCCTTTTCGGAAGTGACACGAGAAGCAGAAATATTGAAGAATAGAAACTCAGAAATCAAGATGCAATGCTTTCAGATAACCAACATATGTAACACTCTTAAGAAGGATTTAGTCGCCACTAAAGATTGGCAAAGACTAATGTCCTCTGTTGAACAACGAATTCGACAATTGCAGCAAACTGAATCTTCAATACCCGACACCGTTAAACATATCATTAACTCCTGTAAACACTACACGCAAGAATTTCTGATGCTGAAATGCCTATCTTTGACCGCAAACGTTGATGGCCCAATCACGCTTCCCGAACGAGCTTTTCTCAAGTTATGGGGAGTGATGCACGACTTTTCGGAAGATGATGTTTGTCGTGTGGCAAATGAAACGACGGAAGTCAACTTGAAAAGTTTTGACGGCGATGACAAGGGTAAGGGAGAACTTATTAGCGACCTGTACCGTTGTGTTATCTCAGATGGAACCGCAACGGAGACCGAAATGGGACTCATAACACAGGTGGCGGAAGTATTGGAGATAAGCAGTGAAACGGTTGCTGACATTATCAAGAAAGTGCTGGCACATCCTTCCATGACTTTCTTTGTTCGAGAACTGGCTGTGAAAGCGTTTAATGGATTCCTCCCCAAAAACACCTACCAAGGTGACGGAATTCCGCAAGACGTGATGATGAGATTGAAAAAGTGCATAAGGTTTCCTGCGTCGGAGACAATTATTGCTGCCTACGAAGAAAAAACGTGGTTGGTTGAAGATTCGTTGTTTGCCATCATTCTCACTGATAAATATGTATATCATTATGGCTTTCAAAGTAGTTCAAAACGCCCAATTGAATTTGGAAAGTTCCTAGCATTAGATTCAAATAGACCGATTAAGGACGGATCAACACCATGGACCTATCCTAAAACATGCCACTTTGTTGAACTTGTCTGCGAGGCAATCGAAACTGGACTAATAACCGTGTAAAGAAGTGACGAACCATAGTATACGGTTGGCGAAGGTACTAACCACCGAAAGTTGCTGATCTTTTGCAGGACCAGCGCTGGATTAATATCAGCACCAAATTCAAATGCGAGGGACAACGTGAGCGACTTCAAATTTAACTGCCCGCACTGCCAACAACCCCTCGAAGGGCCACAGGAAATAGTCGGCACGACAATCAACTGCCCATCCTGCAACGGCGCAATCAAACTCCCCGATCCGGCAACTTCACAACCACAAGAGGCACAACCGCCTCAAGTTGTTCCTTTAACCAGTCCCACATCGACAAATACAACACCGTCGCAAGTGAGCGCGGCAAACGACCCTGCGTCTGTAAACGATGAACCAATTCGATGCCCTCATTGCGAATCAAGTCCTTTAGAACTGGACAAAACGAATTGTGAAATCGGAGGAGTGACGGAAGTTTCTGGAAAGAAAAGGATTGTCTTCGTCTGTCTCAAATGCGGCACCATGTGGAAACCAGACTCGCCATCGACACCAACAATGCCACCTCTGCCACCCCCTATGCCGTCTTTAGCGCCGGTTTCACCAACGATACCGCCGCTGCCGCCTTCGTCGACGCATCACTCGCAACCTACAAAACCTGACTTGCAAACAACATCCACGTCGCCGCTGCCAAGACTGACGTTTTCCCGTCTGGCAATCTGGTCGTTCATTCTGGGACTCATATCGCTCGGTGCGCTATTCGTGACTGGTATTCCCGCTGTAGTGACAGGTCACATTGCACTCAAGCGGATCACGTACCATCGTGGTCGAGGACTGGCTATTGCGGGTCTCCTGCTCGGCTACTTTGCAATTGCTCTGTCACTGTTTGGATGCATACGCCATTTGACAGGCTTTTGACAGAACCAAACTGACACCGAACAAACTGACACCGAACAAAGCTTACTCGATACGGTTCGCAAACTCGCCGATCGAGAAGGCGGCGCACGACAGAATCATGAGGAAATGGATAGTCATAGGTCTGATTGCGGCCCACCTGTTGGGGATAACTGCCATCCCTCCAATCGTAAGGCGCTTCACGGAGCAACGCAGAGAGATCTGCTTGTTGCACCTTCTGCAGATCGACACGGCCATCGGCCAAAATGGGGTCTGCCCTGTATTTAGAGTTTAGGCGTTGACCAAATCCCCCAATACAATCCCCCAAACCCCCGCGCTCCCGCGCCCCGCCCCCGCCCCGAACATCACAACCGCACCGCCTCTTTTCACTCAATCCGTCCCGCCGCCCGCCGTCCGCCGCCCGGTCGTTCCGGCGCTACGCGCCTCCACGCCCGACCGGCTCCCCCTGTGCCAACCCGCGACGCCTGTGTCCCGTCGATCCCTCTACGGCGCGGCTTCTCCTCCGTCCCGGCGTCGCCGCTACCGCGCCGCCGCCTAACCTGCCCTGCGGGGCCTCGACGCGATCCCGCATCCCATGTGCTCGGTCCCGCGTTGTCGCGCCAGAGGCGCTCCAACGCTACCCAACCCCCCGGGGCCTCGGCCGCCCGTCTCGCCCTCCCGCCCAACCTCCGCCCGCATTCCCTCTGCGCCCCCGCGTCTCTGCGTTAAAACTCTTCTTCCCATCCGCGTTCATTCGCATCCATCTGTGGGCGAGTGGGGTCGTATATGGACTTTGGACATTCACTTATAGTGGGCGAGTGGGGTCGTATATGGACTTTGGACATTCACTTATAGAGGCGTCGCCGCCTTGTAGCGGGCGCGGCTTTGGCAACACACGCAACCGACAACCCGATTAGAGTGGCGCAAGTTAGATCGGGGCGGGGTTTCGACAAGCGACAAATGAAATCGGCGGTTGGAACGGTAGGGGTCAGCCTCGAAATAGCACTCAACTTCATTTTGAGCCCTCGGTTCGCGCTGGCGGGTTACGCATTGTTCGACGGGGATGATGAGTCTTTTCGGCTAGAATTTTTCACCGCGAAAGGTTGCAACGACCGCATAGAGCGATAGTGTGAAGGTAGTCATGACGCTTCAGGCATTGCCCGCCATCTCCAGGTGCCGCGCGTGGAGGAACTTCTCCAGTTCGTTCTTCGATGGCAGTTCCACTGCGTATTTTAAGACGAACAGGCGGTTGTCCATGCTGGCCGTGGCGTATTCGGGATAAAATGTGATTGAACGGAGCCGCGGTGGACGGAGGAAGGCGGAGGTCTGAGGTCGGAAGTCCGAGATCAGAAGCACGGGCGGGTCCGGCGGACGAGGATGGGGAGCCTTTTCGGCCCGAATTATTCACCGCGAAAGATCGCAAAGAACACATAGAGTTTTGTTCGTTGCCTCACGGATCAATTCACCTTCCGAAAAAATGCTCATAACGAGATTGACAAGACGTATAGATGGCTGTAACTTGTACGTCATGAATGCAAAACTCACATTACGAATGGACGTGGAAATGGTAAGGACGGCCAAAGTTGAGGCGAGTCGTCGGGGAAAGTCGGTTTCGCAAATCGTTGGCGAGTTCTTCGACTCGTTGGCGTCGGGGCAACGTCAAGAACCACCACTCCCACCCATCACGACTTCGCTCGTCGGCATTTTGAAAGATAAAGGCGTCCGGGAGTCTGACTATCGGACGCATCTGCGGGAGAAGTATTCGTGAGGGTAATGCTCGATACGAACGTCGTGCTCGATGTGCTGCTCGCACGCCAGCCATTCGTCGGCGCCTCCGCCGAAGTGTTTGGTTTGGCCGAACATGCAAGAATCGAAGGGATCCTATGTGCAACTACCATCACGACAATTGACTATCTTCTGACGCAAACCTTGCCTCGCCCCACCGCCTGTCAAGTACTGCAAAAATTGCTGGAACTGTTTGAGATTGCACCTGTCAACCGGGCCGTGTTGGAAGAAGCTCTCAAGAGCAAATTGGCGGACTTTGAGGATGCGGTGCTCGATCAGGCAGGAAGACTGGCGGGGGCCGAAGTCGTTGTTACACGAAATCAAAAAGACTTCCGTCATGCATCGCTGAAGGTGCTCGGTCCCGATGAATTGCTTGCCAGTTTACCCAAATAGCATTTGCACCGATCTGTCTGGAGGCTTTGTCCCAGAGGCCAAACCGAACACCGAACGCCGTTTTCAGCGTTGTCCATACGTGGCGGTGGGCCCGTCCTTGCGGTGGTAATGACGGTCGAGGATATTGAATGGCGGCGGATCACGATAACCACAAGTTCGCGGTCGCGGATCGAATACACAATGCGCCAGTCGCCTGCGCGGACGCGGTAAAGGACTTCCGGTCCGGTCAACTTCTCGACGCCGAAAGGACGGGGATTCTCTTCAAGGGCTTCCAGTTTGCGCACGACGCGGCCGTGCATGTCGCCCGGTAGCCGGTCCAGCGTCTTGCGGGTGCGGGAGTCCATGCGGACCGTGTATCTCATGCCCGTGCCTGCCTCGCGCGCTTGTATTCATCTAGTGTAGTGAATGCGGCCGGGTTCCGGTCGTATTCCTTCAACACCTTCGCGGCGGTCTGAATGTCTTCGGCGTCTTCGATTCGTTGCAACAGGGCCAGATCTCCGGCCGATACCAGCGCGGCAACCGGCTTCCCGCGCCGGGCGAATACAATCCGCTCGCCCCCGTAGGATACGCGGTTGATTGTGTCCGCCAGGTTGTTCCGGGCCTCGGCGATGCTCATGGTAGTCATGGTTTGATTCCTCCTTTCATGGACATAATGTACAAAACCGCGCCTTTTGCGTCAAGTACTCGTTTCACGCCTTCACGGCCAGGGCAGGCGCGCCGGTCATGGGCCGTTGGTGAACGGTAGGGGTCAGCCTCGAAATAGCACTTAGCTTCATTTTAGCCCTCGGTTGCGCTGGCGGGTTACTCATTGTTCGACGCAACCTTTCCATCCGCTCTTCCGCCCGCTCCGCCAGTTTTCGCAGTCCCCGCTCGTTCTCCGGGGCGAAGAGCCGGCCTCGACGAGGCCGCCGTGAGCGGGATGAGAACAGGCGGGCGGTTGTTACTTGTAGAGATAGCGCCGGCAATATTCGTGGGCACGCGAGACGATTTCCAGCAAAACCGGCGTGCGTTCCAAAACACTTTCGAAGAGAGGACGGAGGTTCTCCTGCCTCTCCTGTGCTTCATATCGGGCGGGCCTGTTTGCGGATGAGTTTGACGAAGGCCGAAGGGCGTCCGCTAGACGCTGTGACGTACGAGGGCGGTTACCGGCTGCGCGTGGAGTTCGACGACGGTGCCGTCAAGGTGATCGATCTCGAGAAGGAACTGGTCGGGCCGGTATTCGAGCCGCTCCAGGATCCTGTGTTTTTTCGTAAAGTGGCGATGAATCGGGAAACGGGGACCATCGAGTGGCCGAATGGCGCTGACTTTGCGCCGGAGTTTTTGTACGAGATCGGGGTCAATGCAGACCCCGCGCCGATTCGAAAAGTGGCGGAATCCGGAGCCGCTTACGGATCGCGAACGAAATAATGGATATTCGATGGCTTGCATGAAGGCTGACTTGATGGACGTTGCAAAGGATATGGGCTATTCCGTGGCGTCAAGCACGCAGGTGGATCCCAAATCCTCGCCTAAGGATTTGGAATGAGGGCTGGAGGCAGGTTGGGAGGGAGGATGGATGACGATGGGGCGATTTCTTTGATGAATAAAGGGCCGTAAAAGCGAGTTTTTTTTAAGATTTCCGCTTTTCGGTGATCGGAAAAGGATGCATCGTGGCAGACCTCGGATGCGAGTCGGCATTCTATAGAGTGCTCACTCCCGAGACCTTCACCTGCGCCGATGGACGAACGGTTTGGAGGACGTGGCATGCGTGGGCAGTTTGAAGACACTCCAAACTTTTCGCATTCGGAGAATCGCCGCCGGCGAAGCGCACAGCCGCAGCCCCATCACACAGTTGTTGCGGTTCATACGTCCGGCGAGATGCACCATCAAAAGCCGGTACTTCTTGAAACGGACGTTGCGTTCCTCCAGAACAAAGCATAGCTCCTTGATGGCACTGGCCAGATTGTAGGCCAGAATCGCGTGTTTGAGCCAGGCAGCATTGACGTTGAAACGCTGGCTGGGCATATGGCCACCACCTAATGCGTTCTTGATCTCGTCGTGGAGGTGCTCAACTGTGCCAGCCTTTTCCCGATGCCAGTTCAACAACCGGTCACCACTATAATCCAGATTGGTGATCACCGCATGGTGCCGTCTATCGGTGCCATCGGCGAACAATACGCCCTGCGCCTTGAGCAGTCGCAAGCCCACATAGCGCAGTGGCCGACTGTCCTTGTGTTCGTAACGCTCGGTCGGCACGTAGTCTACCTCTGCCCACTGTCGCAGGGTTCCATCAGGCTCCTTGGCGAAGGTTTTCCACTCTCGATCAGTGATCTTTGTCAGTGCCAGAGTCAATCCCTGGCTGCTACCCGCGCCGCCGCCTATCCTGACCTGCGGGGCCTCGGCCCTCCCGCCCAGCATCCCCTTCGTCTTCGTGGTGAATCTTCTCCGCGTTCCCCGCGCCTCCGCGTGAACACTCTTCTTCCCCATTTGCGTTCATCTGCGTCCATCCGTGGTTCACCTCTTCTCTTCCCGCTTTTGCCCAATGCGCTACGCGCCAAGATATTGCTTCATTCATTCTGATCTCCTGAACTCTGACTTCTGAATGCCTGCGTAGTTACTTGTGTTCCAGCATCTCTCGCTTTTCGCTCTCGCTTTTCGCTTGCCGCTCGGTGGCGCTTCCGATACCGTCTTTTCCGTTTACCGCATGGGTAAAAGTTACGAGCAGGGAGCGCGATCTTCATGCAAACCGACGAAACGATCTTGGCGAGGGATTATGCAACCGGGCAGGGACTTCTGGTCTCATGGCGATCCGGAAAACTCGTGTCGCTCGAACCGTCCGCCGCCCACCCGCCGGACATCTGGATCGCGCCAGCTTTGACCGACCTGCAGGTGAACGGTTACGGAACCGTGTGGTTCGGTTCACCGGAGTTGACCGCGGAGAAGATGCTCAAGGCTGTCCGGGCCTTGCAGCGCGACGGTTGCGCCCAGTTTTTTCCGACTTTCTGCACCGACGACTGGGCCAAGATCGTCGGCCGTGTGCGGCGCGTCCGCGGGTGGCGGAACAAGCACCCGGAACTGCGCGCCGCGATCGCCGGCTGGCACATTGAGGGGCCCTTCATGTCGCCGATTCCGGGCTTTTGCGGGGCGCACGCCAAGGGGAAAATGGTCAGCCCCACGCCGGCGCATATCCGCGAGTTGCGCGAGGCGGCCGGGGACGACCCGATCCTGCTGACCGTGGCGCCGGAGCAGGCCGGCGTGCTCGGTATCATTCCGCTGGCCGTTTCGCTGGGCATCCGCGTGAGCCTCGGCCATACGAATGCCTCCGCCGGGGAAATCGCGTCCGCCGTTCGCGGCGGTGCGGTGTCGTTCACCCATTTGGGCAACGGCTGCCCCCAGTCGCTGGATCGGCACGACAACATCGTATGGCGTGCGATCGAGGCCGAGGCGCTGCATCCGGGGTTGATACCGGACGGTATTCATGTTTCACCGCAACTGTTCCGGATCCTGCATCGGGCGGTCGATCCCGCGCGCTTCTGGTACACCACCGACGCCGTGCATCCGGCCGGCGCGCCTCCAGGCCGGTTCATGCTCGATCAGACCGAGGTGGAGGTCGGCCCGGATCAGGTGGTCCGCAAGCCGGGCGCCAGTAATTTTGCGGGTTCGGCGTTGCGCCCGCTGGAAGGGGTCTTCCGGGCCGCGGAAATGCTGGGTTGTTCCTGGCGCGAGGTCTGGAAGCGCTATTCGGTGCAGCCGCGCAAAATGATGGGTCTGGACACCGACCAACTTGCGCCGGGTAAAGCGGCGGATTTCTGCGTATTGGACTTCACGGTATCCGAACAGCCAACCGTTGTCACCTACATTGGCGGGGAAAAGCGATCGACGCTTCCGGCAAAAGGCTGGATGCGCAGCGCCGGCATGGCTTGACTATGACCGGTGTCTCAAAGGAGGGCAGACAGATATCGGTTAACCCGAAAAAACCGGATCACTTGCCGAATTTTGCCCAGAGCGTCCCGAACAGTTTCTGTTCGTCCGGCAGGACGGGCGGAATCGGCCGCGACACCCAGGTCGTGTTGAGGAAATGCTTCCAGCAAACGTTCTCGCTGGTGATGTTGCCGCCCCAGGTGCCGCAACCGAGCGTCATCGTGAAGGGCATGCCGTTGTCGTAGTTGCCGCTGTTGCCGTAGCACTGCGGCTGGTTGACCATCATGCGGCTGACGTGGCAGCGCGTGGCCAGTTCCAGGATGTGCGCGTCGTTCGTGCTATGGATGCCGCAGGAGTGGCCGCAGCCGCACTGGCGCGTAATGCGCTCGATCAGCGACACGGCATCGGAGAACGGGCCGTACTTCCAGAGGGTCAGCACGGGCGAAAGTTTCTCACGGGCAAACAGGTCGCCGGCCAGCGGTTCCGTCCCCAGCACCATCAGGAAGCGGGTGCTTTCCGGCACGCTCAATCCCGCCAGCTTGGCGATCTCGCCCGCGGCGTGGGCGGTGATGCGCGGATCGAGATGGGCGCCGTCCGGCCACATGGCCGCCTTTAACTTCGCCGCTTGCGCGGGATTGCACAGGTAGCCGCCGTGCGATTGCAGCGCCGCCAGCATGGCGTCCCAGACGCGATCCTGCACGATCAGCGAGTTCTCGCTCGAGCACGAGGTCGCATGATCGAAGGTTTTGCTGAGGAAAACCTTCTTGGCCGCGTCCGCGATCACGGCCGTCTCGTCCACCACCACGCAGGCGTTGCCGGCGCCGACCCCATAGGCCGGCGTGCCGCTGGAGTAGGCGGCCTTGACCAGCGCGCCGGCGCCGGTGGCGACCACCAAATCCACGGCTGGCATCAGGGCCTGCACGGCCTCCTTCGATGCCTCGGGCAGAATCTGCACCAGATCCTCCGGCGCCCCCGCGCGCCGCAATCCCGCCCGCATCAGTTCGATCGCCAGGCCGGTGGCTTGTTTGGCGCGGGGGTGGGGGCCGAAAATCACGGCGTTGCGGGTCTTGAGAATCGCCAGGCCGTTGCCGGCCGGGGTCGAGGTCGGATTGGTCACCGGGGTGATGGCGGCGATCACGCCGACCGGTTTCGCGATCTTCATCAGCCCCTTGGCCTCGTCCACCTCGATCACGCCGACCGTCCGCACGCCGTACAGGTCGCGCAGGGTGCCGAGCGTTTTCTTGCGATGCTTGAGCAGCTTGTCCGCGTAAACGCCGATGCCTGTTTCGCTGATGGCCAGTTCCGCGCACCGAACGGCGTTCTCCTCCTTGTAAAGTTCCCAGCCCACCGCCGCGACCATCATATCCACCTGCTCCTGCGGCCAATACTCGATGATCTTTTGCGCCGCGCGGGCGCGTTGCACCAACTCCTGAATCATCTCCTTCATCGTGGTTCCTTCCCTGGGGGGGCGTCAAATCCGATTTGTCATCGTTCACGGGCGGGGAGACTTTTACGCTTCGAAACAATCAGGATTGTTCCACCCACCACGCGTGGGATCATAACTTGAGCGGACGGACGGGGCAATTTAATAAAAGCGGACGTTTTTCGGTGTCGGACGTTTTTCGGTTGTGTTGAGGAATAAATCCTTGTATTATACATTTCTTTTGCGACAATGCCGGAATCTGAATTGGGCCGGAGATGACTGACATATGACCAAGACCAAAGCGACGCATCGGAAAGTGGCAGAGGCGATTAAAAAGCCCAAGACCGGCGGGACGGGAACACGGGTGCCGCGAGCGACCAAGCCCAAGTCCGCTCACCAACCCAAGCCCAAGACCGGCCACCATCCCGCCCCCCCTGCACATCCACAGCCCAAGTCCAAGGGCGCGGCGGTGGTCGCCGAAGAGGTGCTGGAGACGACCGAACTGGTGGAGGTCAAGAGCGAAGTCGAGGAAGTGGTGGAGGATGGCGGCACGGTCCTCAGTCCCAGTTGGGAGGAACGCAACCAGCGTGTCAAGGACCTGGTCAAACTGGCCGAAGATCAGGGTTATCTCACCTACGAGGACATCAACGAGCTGATCCCCACCTCCGTGGTGAGCGCCGAGGAACTGGAAGGCTATCTCGAACTGCTGCGCAGCATGGAAATCGAGATCATCGACGCCTCCGATGTCGAAAAATACCGCAAGGACACCGAGAAGCCGCTGGCCGCCGCGCAGCGCGCCGCCGAGCGGCTGGATATTTTCGACGACCCGATCCGCATGTACCTGCACCAGATGGGGCAGGTGGCCCTGCTCACCCGCGAACAGGAAGTGGCGATCTGCAAACGCATCGAGTCCGCCGAGCAGATGGTGCGGCTGATGTTCGACGAACTGGGCGTGGCGTCCGATCTTTATCTGGAGACGATCGAGAAGCTGGAAACCGGCAAGGAACGCTTCGATCGCGTGATCGAGGACAAGTTCGTGGACAGCCGCGAACAATATCTCAAAGTCCTGCCGCGTCTGAAACGCGACATCGAACGCAACCGCACCCAACTGCGCAAGGCCTATGCCGAATCGATCAAACCGCGGGCGACGAAGCAGGCGCGCGATCGCGCCGTAAGAGAGTGCGCCAAGGCGCGCAAACGCCTCGCCCATCACTTCGTGCGGCTATATTTCAAGCAGAAAATCGTCGAGCAGCTCGCGGCGCATACCGAGGTTTCCTACCGCGAGATTCTGGCCTGCCACAACCGCATCGAGGCGCTGGGCAAGGCGCGGCAGATCAAGCGCACAGTGGACGAACTGGCGGCGCAGCAGCGCAAGCTGCACGAGATCTCCGGCTACCTCTGCATGCCAACGGACGAATTCGTGCAGAGCTACAAGCGGTTGCGGGAGGTGATGCGCCAGGGCATGATCGCGCGCACGGAGATGGTCGAGGCCAACCTCCGGCTGGTGATCAGCATCGTCAAAAAATACATGAACCGCGGACTTTCCTTCCTGGACCTGATTCAGGAAGGCAACACGGGGCTGATGAAGGCCGTGGAGAAGTTCGAGTACCGGCGCGGTTACAAGTTCAGCACCTACGCCACCTGGTGGATTCGCCAGGCGGCCACCCGCGCGATCGCCGACCAGGCCCGGACCATCAGGATCCCGGTCCACATGATCGAGACGATCAACAAGCTGATGCGGATGCAGAAGAAGCTGGTGCAGGAACTGGGCCGCGAGCCCACCCCCGAAGAGGTCGCCGAGGAGATGGAACTGCCGGTGGAGCGGGTGCGCGCCGTTTACAAGATGGCGCAACAGCCGATTTCGCTGCAAAGTCCGGTGGGCGACGGCGACGACGCGCATTTCGGCGACTTCATCGAGGACAAGAGCGCCGAAAATCCTTCCGAAAAGACCGCCTACAGTCTGCTCAAGGAACGGCTGAAAGAGGTCCTGGGTACGCTGACCGAACGCGAGCAACTGGTTTTGAGCCTGCGCTTTGGCCTGACCGACGGCTATGCCAGGACATTGGAAGAGGTGGGTAAACAGTTTACCGTGACCCGCGAGCGCATCCGCCAGATCGAGGCGAAGGCGCTGCGCAAACTGCGGCATCCCACGCGCATGCGGAAGCTGGATGGCTTCCTCGAAACGAAATAGTACGCGGCATCTCACGGCTTCCCAGGCGGGACGCCGTGCCGTGTTCACAGACGCAAACAGCAGGGAAGACGCAATATGATGTCAGTATCGTTTATGATGCAACCAGAGGTGATGGCGCCGGTGGCTTTTTTGGCGGGGGCGGGTGTCGGATTTTTGATCGGACGCAAGACCCCGAAACGCGCGCGCGGCGGCGGAGGCGGCGTCCGCGGCGACGCGGATGGAGTTGAACTTTATGTCGGCAACCTGCCCTCCGAGATGGAGGAGCCGGCCTTGCGCAAGGAGTTCGAGCGCTTTGGCGGCATCGCTTCGGTGAGGGTGGTGGCGGGCCGATTCCAGGGCCGATCCAAACGCTTCGGTTTCGTCGTCATGCCCGTGCGCCGGGAAGCCGAAGCGGCGATCCAGGCGATGCATGGACGCGAATTGCTGGGCCGGCAACTGGTCGTGAACGAGGCGCGCAACCCGCGCCGCGCCGGCGGTCGGCGGGATTATTGAGTAGTGAGTGGTGAGTGGTGAATCGTGAGTCGTGAATAGGTTGCTGAGTCTTTGTAAGGTAAACGTTTTCATCTTTTGCTTTTAACAACTCACAACTCACCACTCACAACTCACCACTCACAACTCACCACTCACTACTCACTACTCACCACTCACAACAAAGTCACGCGCGGAGGTTTCAATGCGCGTTTGGGTGACGATCATCGCGGGGCTGATTGCGGCGGGGTGCGGCATCTATGGGCCGGGCCTGCCGAATTGGCCGGACGATACGGTGGCGCCCCTGTTCGCCGTCAGTTCCTTCGAGAACCGGTCCGGTTACGACGGGCAGTGGCGGCTGGGCGATGGAATGGCCGACGTGCTGGTGAGCGAACTCGTGCGCGTGCCGCACTTGGAGGTTGTCGAACGCCAGCATTTCGATAGCGTGATCGGCGAACTCAAACAACAGCAAAGCTCCTGGTTCCGCCCGGAACGCAAACTGACCGTCGGCCGCTTGAAGAACGCCCAATATCTGATTCGCGGCGTGATCACGGACTTCTCGCAGGAAAGCGGCGGCAGTTTCTGGTTTGCCCTGAACTGGATCGCCTTCATCGGGCGCGGCTACACGGCGCGCGTGACGCTGACGCTGACGCTGGTGGATATCGAGAGCGGACGCATCATCGGCTCCGTCAATTGCGCAGGGCGGGCGCATGCTGGTTACGCCTACGCCGAAACCGAATACAAGGGCGTGCGCTTTGGCGGCGACGCCTATTTCCGCACGCCGCTTGGCACAGCCACCCGGGAGGCCATCCGCGAGGGCGTGGCGCGCGTTTTGCGCGAGGTGCCGGTGGACCAGCGCCATCTGATGGTGGCGGAAGTGACCGGGAAGCGGCTGATCCTGAACGGCGGCACGGAGACCGGCGTGCGCGTTGGCGCCACTTTCGAAGTCATGGAGCCAGCGCGGCCGGTGACGGATCCCGAAACCGGCGATGTGCTGGGTTTTTTGCCTGGCCGGCGGATCGGAACCGTGCGGATCGTCAAGGCGGAACGGCGCATGGCGCTGGCCGATGTGGTGCACGGCGAGGGATTCGCCAGGGGACAGTGGCTGCAGATGAGTGAATCGGTGAGTCGGTGAGTCGGTGAATCGGTGAAACGGTGAAGCGGTGAAGCGGGGCGGACATGAAGGCGAAGTCGGCTAAGGATCTGGATGTTTACAAGTTTGCGTATGCGCTCTCGATGGAAATATTTCGTCAATCCAAGGATTGGCCCCGCGAAGAGCGGTATGCTTTGACCGATCAGATCAGACGCAGCTCACGATCGGTATGCGCCAATCTCCGCGAAGCATGGGCGAAAAGACTGTACGCTGCCCACTTTGTGACGAAACTGACGGATTGCGATGGTGAGAATGCAGAAACTGACACTTGGCTCGACTATGCAAGAGACTGCGAATATCTGTCGAAAGAGGCTCATGCCTCCCTATCTCGCGATGTTGAATCCGTAGGCCGCATGCTGGGAGCAATGCTCATGAAAGCGCGCCAATTCACCGACATTCCCGAGGCCTAACCGCCTCACCGACTCACCGACTCACCGCTTCACCGAATTACCGCTCGCCGGCTTCTTCTTCTGCTTCAAGGCCTTGATGATCGAAAGATCGCGGATCGCGCTGCTCAAGGCCGGATCGGGGGCCGCGCCGGCCTGAATCGCCCGCATATATTCCCGCTCGGCGTTGGCGGTGTCGGGGGGATCGCGCTCCATGTAGAGCATGGCCAGGTTGTAATGCGCGTCGCCCATCTCGGGGTTGAGCGAGACGGCTTTTTCGAAGGCGTCGCGGGCGCTGCTCAAGTCGTTGTTGCCCATATAGGCCGATCCGAGCGCGGTGTAGACCGTGGCGTTGGTGCGCGTGCGGTCGGCCAGCGCAAGCAGCGTGTCGCGGGCCTCGGCAAACTTGCCGGCGCGCATCTGCGTCAGGCCGAAGGCCAGGGTCATTTCGGTGCTGTCGGGCATCAGCAGGCAGGCCTCGGCCAGCAGCGCGATGGCGGTGGCCGGCTGTTGTTGCTGTTCCAATTGCTGGGCTTCGCGGCGCAAAACGCTGGCCACCAGTCCGGCCTGCGGGCGGGGCTCGCTGCGCTTCTCGCGTTTGGCAAGGCGCGCGTCCAGGCGCGCCGTTTCGTCCACCAGCGCCCGATTGGCCCGCTGCAGCGCCGCATTCTCCTCCTCCATCCGCCGGATCCGTTCGCGCAGGATGGAGGTTTCTTCGGCGTCGGTGGCGGCGCGCGGTTCGCCGGACAAGGCCAGCAGGATGCGGACCTGCTCCATGTCGCGTATCAGGCGCCGTATGCGATCGTCGCTGGCCACCTCTTCGCCCGGCGCGCCCGCGCGCAGGCGGCGCACCACGTCATCAATCTCGGACACGCGGTGATTGACCAGCCCGCTCTGCCAGCCGGGGTACAGCTTTTGAATCCGCTGAAACTGCGCCAGGGCGTTGGTAAAGCCAGTCAGGGCTTCGGACGACTGCCCGGCGCCCAGCGCCCCTTCGGCATTGGAGGACAACAAATAGGCGTCGCGCAACATGCAGGCCGCGACACGCTCCGGCACGGCGTTGGAGGAAACCTCATCCGCCCTGGCCCCGATGATGGGCAGACTCAAAACAACAACCAGAACAGCAAGCAGTATTCGATGTGTCATAGGAACTTCCTTGCCGTACGCGCGCGGCGTTGTGGGCGGCATTCTCCGTCAAAGCGCCGCGCATGGCAAGCGCCGGTTGTGGATGGTACAGGGCGAACGCATCATGAAATTCGATGTAATCGAGTTAACCACGGATTACCGAAAAAGCGGAAGATTCGACGCAAAGGCGCTAAGACGCAAAGAAAAGCGGTTGTTGATTTTAACTCAAGAAAGCATTCTTTGCGTCTTTGCGCCTTCGCGTCAATGAATTCGCGCCCATTACTCGTCTGGCTGCGGTTTTCTGGTTATAGATATGCGCCTCATTATGATGATGCGTTCGCCTTGGTGGATGGTACTTGCTCTTGAGTCCAGGGGCATTTCATCTGTAGCGGCGTGGATGTGTGCCAGCAAGGGTTGATGGCGAAATGACTGGACAAGATTCCGGCTTTCCGCTACAAGAGCGGCATGGAACTACACACATTTGCCCATGAACCGGAGATTCTCAAGCG
>CAIYGI010000036.1 GCA_903925685.1 uncultured bacterium | reverse complement strand
CGGGAGATGGATATACACAAAACCCGCGTTTGAGTCCAGAAAATAAATAAATTTATTTTCGCTCCCGTCCGCAACACGCGCTTCCCCGCCGTCTATCCACCCGCTGCCCTTCCGTCCTCGACGCCATAATTACAATTGCTGTCCGCCATGGCGCCGGCATTGACATCGATGATCCTGCCGCTCAGCGGGCACATCACGCCGTGCGTCATGGCGTCCGCCGCCACGATCACGGCGCAAACGCGGCCCTGCACCAGTTCGCTTCCGGCAGGCGACAAAACCACGCTTCGAACCACGCCAATCGTCTTGACGAAGATATCGTTGACGCCTATCAGCACGCTGCCCGCGGGTTCGACCGCCGCCCAACTCATCTGCCCGAGACGGTGGTACCGCGTGGGACAGTTCGTGACGAACGGCGGCGCCCCGGCGGCGTCCGCCGCATCCATGAGCCGTCCGTAGCTTAAACCGCGCCGCACCACCGCCAGCAGTTCATCCGCCGTAAAGGGCTTGGCGATGAAATCGATCGCCCCGCAGCGCAGCGACCGGACGGCATTCTCGACCGTGGAGTAGCCCGTGACCATGACGACCGGCACGCGGCGGTCCCGGATGGCGGCTTGTTCGAGGAATTGGAACCCGTCGAGATTCTCCATCATGATGTCGCAGAGCGCGAGCCGGTAGGAACACCTGGCAAGCCGCTCCAACCCGGCCGCGCCGCTGTCAACCGTGTCCACCGACAGCCCTTCGCCGCCGCAGATGCGCGCGATTACCTGCCGGATGACGGGTTCGTCGTCAATCGCCAGTATGTCGCGTATTGTCTTCATGGATTGACGGGGATCCGGACGATAAACGTGGCGCCAACGCCCACTTCGCTTTCCACGGCGATCGTCCCATTGTGGTTGTCGACGATGCCCCAGACCACCGCCAGTCCCAGGCCGGTGCCCTTGGCCCCCTTGGTGGAATAGAACGGTTCGAAGATCTTCGAGAGTTCCTCCCTCGTCATGCCGCATCCCGTGTCGCGCACCCTGATTTCGACGAACTCCCTGTTGCCCGACAGGTCAACGGCCTCCCAGCGCTGCCAGCCGCAGCCCTCGCGCGTGCAGCCTTCCACTACGCCGCCCGATGGCACCTCGAAAGAGTAGATTCCCGCCTGGCACAGGGGGCAGGTTTTGTTGTCCACCATCAGCGAGACCGAGCATTCGGGGCAGCGTGCCTGGACCGGCTTGTCCGTCCTGACCGGCACGCCCTGGCGGTTCGCGACCTTTCCGTACATCGGATCCAGATGGACGAACCATTCGTCGCCCCCGCTGCGCTGTTTCAGCCGGATCGAAGGTTTGCCGCCGATCCGCAGCTCGTTGTCCATCAGACTGTGCCGCCTGGGACAGCGCGCCTGCTTGATTTGCGTCATGCCGACCGGCGAAAGACTCAGCGCGGAGGTGCTGACCGCGATCGTCCCCCCCTCGGGGCCGATCGCGTCCCGGGCGTTCACGAGCAGGTTTACCAGCACCTGCTCGATCTGGTTCGCGTCGATCGTGGTTCGCGGAAGTGCGGGATCCAGGCGCTTTTCCAGGACGATGCGATTCAACGCCAGTTGCCGTGCCACGACCGAAAGCGCCCGCAGGACGACCTCGTTGATGTCCGCCGGGCTCTTCTTGGGCACCGACTGGCGGGCGAAGTCCAGCAGGCTTTTAACGATCTCCCGGCAGCGGATGGTCTCGCGCACGACGATCTCCAGGTCCTCATGGATTTCCGGCTGAGCCGCGGTTTGTTTGAGCAGCAAACTGCTGTACGTGAGCACGCCCGTCAACGGGTTGTTGATCTCGTGCGCCACGCCGGCGGCCAGCCGGCCGAGCGAGGCCATCTTGTCGGACTGGAAAAGTTGCATCCGCGCTTCGGAAAGTTTGCGCGTCATATGATTGAAGGAGCGGGCCAGCATCCCCAGTTCGTCCTCGCGCCGCTCGTCGATCTTGTAACCGAGATCGCCGCCGGCGACATGCCGGGTGGCGGTCAGGAGTTGCCGCACGGGGATATCCACCCAGCGCCGCACAAAGATGCCGATGATGGTGCAAAGCGAGAGCACGGCGACGACGGCGAAAACCACGATCTCCATCCGTCCGCGCCGGAGGTCGCTGTCGACCGACGCCAGGGACAGGACGACATCGAAGACGCCGAGGACGGTCTTCGATTGCGGATGCGCGTGACACGCCGCCGTCCAGCACGAGGCCTGGTTGTAGATCGGGGTGATGATGCCCAGCGTGCGGGATTGGTCGTGGGGACGCCGGAAGACGCGCGTGCGTTCCTTCATGCCAAGGCTCTTGAGCGGCGGGTCGCTGAAGTGGCAGCGGATGCAGCTCTCGGCGCTCTTGTCGATCGTCTTGCCGATCTCCGCCGCATCGGAAGAGTAGCTCACCTGTCCCGACTTGTTCATGATGCGGATGCGCTCGATACCCGGCTGGTTGCCCATCCGCTTGATCGTTTCATGGATGCGGGCGGGTTCGTTGAGCAGCATGTCGTACTCGGTGCTCGATGTTACCGTCTGGCTGACCTGGCTGGCATGGCGTTCCACCTCCGCGAGCAGGCTGCGGCTGTACGAGCGGATGTTGACGCAGGCAAAGATGCCGATCGTCAGCAGCACCGTCAGTCCCACCGCCAGCGTCAGTTTCAGGCCGATCTTTCCGCGAATCATGGGCACCCCCGCCGCACAGTCGCGGCCTCAGTCATTCCCCGTGCGCCGATGCCGGTATGCCTCACATCTTTCATATGCAACGAAGATACAAGAACCGTGCGCTAAGATCAATCGCACGCCGGTGTGTTCAGCAATTGCCTGCTGCCAACTGCCCACCGCCCCTTCCACCATCAACCCTCCACCTTCCACCTGCTCGCCCACCCCCGGCCCAAACTCCAGCAAACTCGTCCAAACAATCGGCCCCGAATGGTCGAACGACAATTTCGACTCTTTCGGCAACAGCGGCACAATCACCGACTTGAAGAAATGCGCCGGATTCTTCCGGAAATCCTCTTCCAGCGCCTCGATCAGCAACTTTCGGTTTTCCTTCCGCGCCAGCACCCGATCAAGCGCCGCCAGCGCCATAATCCGCCCGCCATACGACCCCTTCTTCCGCCCCCCAGGATTCCCCGACACACCAGACTTGAACATGCGACACCCCCTACCTATCGCATCCCATTCGACATTTCCGCCCCAATTTCCTTGCCACGCCGCTCCCACGTAGCCGCCGCGGTGACGCGGTGGCCCTTCGCCAGTTACGTCCGTTGTGTCCGTGCCGCCCGCATTCGTACCCGCGCGGCTGCGCTAAGTGCCTTCGCATCATTCCGCAGACCCCGCGTTTCCCGCTGTTTTGTCGTTGAAAAAAAAGCGAAAAAAAAGACTTGCAATCCCGGCGCATGTGGTTCTTACTTCGTGACGTTGTGGCCGCGCTTTGTGCAGGCCACGTATAACGAGGAGAAACGAACGATTTAGAAAAAGGCACAAAAACTATAAATTTTGCGGCTTCGGCTGCTGTCCAACACGAAACGGAAAATTCGAATCAAAGGATGGCGCTCGACGCACACCCCGCCTGGGGCGTGTCGAAAGCGTTCCTTTGAAGGCATTTCCGTGCCTGTGTTGGGGCGTGAGTAGCCACGCCCCTCTTTTTTTGAAGTTGCGCAAAAGGAACTTTCTCGTATTTTAACCGACAATTTTGTAATAAGGGATGTGAGGAAACACACATGCACGCAATACGACGTAATGAGAAAAGTGGGCACGCCCGTGTGGCCAGTCTAGTTCTAGCGTTCGCGTTACTCTTGACCCCGGAACTGTTCGCTTCTGACTACTTCTATATCGATGACGCCAGTGCGCCGTTGGCCTCGGTTTCCGATCTGATCGACACATTTCTCGCACGGCGGGCCCCGTACGAGACGATGATGCCCCCTGACATCAACACCGTCTTCTATCAACCCTCCTGGCCAGCGGTGCTCGCTTCGCGCGACAGTTTACCCGCCGCTTTCACGAACGGATTGATCGGCGTTGACCAAGGCGGTTGCCGGCAATACCCGGTTACTTGCATCCAAGTCCGTTCTTTGAACAGCATCATTTTCCTGAACGCCGCCGGGCAGGTCTTCGCCACGGCGGACTACACGGACGACTCGACCTGGAACCGCCAGTGGTGGAGCGAGGACGACTACGACTTACAATCGCGCGATCCTGCTAGGGTGGGTATCGTTCTCTGTCTCGTGACGCCGGTCGACTTGGCCGCCGCGGACGAAGCGGCGGAATTGCAGGCCGAAATCGATGCGCTCGCCGCCGCGTTCGAGTCGGATTCGTCCAGTGGCGGGGTGGGCATGCAGAGCATAAACAGTATGCAAAGCCTGCTGGACGCCACCTATGCGCAACTCATCATCGCCGGAGTGAAACCTGTCACCAACGGCGTAGAGTTAACGATCGGCCTGCCCGGAGACTGGAATCACAATCTCGGCGTTCTGGTTGCGACGAACCTCGGATACACTGCAACCGCATGGAGTTGGTACTGTACCCTTGCCGAAGCGACCAACGGTTTGTCGTTCACCTGGGTAGACACGAATACGTACAGCCTGTCCCAGAAATTCTGGGTAGTCGGGAATGCGGACCAAGATAGCGATGGCGATGGCCGAAACGATTTTTCAGAGATCTGGATCGACCGGACCTCGCCAACCAACGCAGATACCGACTCCGATGGCCTCGTAGATGGCTACAGCGGCATCGTGCCGACCAACACCTATCCGAACGGCGTAACGACCAACGGCGGGCAATTCGTAGAAGGTGAAATGACATGGGGCACATCGCCCACGATCTTCGATACCGACGATGACGGCATGAGCGATGGCTGGGAAGTGTCGCACGGCCACAACCCGCTGGACGTCAATGACCCGCCGAACGTGCGCGGCACGATCGGTTATTCCGGCGGACAAACCGGCCCGGTCATCGTGCTGGCCGTAGAAACGTCCAACAGTTGGGCAACCAACCACTCCGTGCGTTTGAACTCCCCCGGCGCGTACCGCATTCCGAACCTCACGGCGACAAACTACTGGATCAAGGCGTTCGTGGACTCCAACGGCAACAACAGCAACGGCCTGGCCGAAGCATCAGGCGCGTACTCCACCAATGTGATCGAGATTACCAACAAGGTTACCGGCATCAGTTTCTCGCTGCTCGACCCGGATGTGAACACCAACAGTATCCCCGACTGGTGGGAAATCGCCCATTTCGGCAGCATCACGAACTCGGCCGCTGGCGCCGATCCGGATGGCGACCAATACACAAATCTTGAGGAATATCAGGCCGGGACCGACCCGAACGACATTTCCAACCACCCATGGAACATCAGCGGGTCAGTCAATTACACCGGCCCACAGACCGGCACGATCTGGGTAGTCGCCAGCACCTCGTCTGACAGTTGGATCGGCCTCTGTTCCAACAGCATTTCGCAACCTGGCGCCTACACGATAACGCACCTGCCGCCCAACACGAACTACTGGGTTTGGGCGTGGCGGGACACGGATGGCGACAAAGGCGCAACATATTGGGAGGCGTACGGCGATGCCGCCGCAAACCCAGTTTACCTCGGCGGCAACTGTACGAACATCGATGTGACCTTGGACGATCCTGATAGTGACGGCGACGGACTGCCCGATTGGTGGGAAGAGTTGTACGGGCTGGACTCCTTCAGCGGCGTACGCTCCGATGCCGCCGGCTGGTGGAAACTCGATGCTTCCAGCGGCACGAACGTTTTGGATTCCTCGGCCAACGCCAACAACGGCGTCCTGTGGAACGCGGATTCCAACGCCTGGACCGCCGGCGTCGTGAGCAACGGCCTGCGGCTGGATGGTACGAACGGTTACGTGCAGTTGACCAACAGCGCCAGCCTGAAACCCAGTTTCGTCAGCGTGGCGCTTTGGATGCGTCCCGACCGCGACTACACAAACGGTTCCGCGACCTTCTTCAGCAAACGCGTCTCCGGGGGCTCTGCTGGCTACAGCCTCGGGTATGAAAACGGCAAGCTGGCATTCACAGTCTGTGCCTCCGGCGCCAAGGCCGTCCAGTTGTCCTGCGCGCTTTCCAACGGCGTCTGGCGTCACGTTGCGGGCACTTATGGCAGTCAGTACCAACGGCTGTACGTGGATGGCGTTCTCGCCGTTGAGACCAACTACAACTGGGGCACCGGCTTTGGGGACATCAACCAGGATGCCGTGAATCCCCGACTCGGCGCGACCGCCGACGCGGTTGCCAGCAACCGTTTTGCCGGCACGCTCGACGACGTGCTCGTCTTCGGGCAGGAACTAACCAGCAACCGTGTCGCCGGTCTGTATCAGGAAGGAGCGGATTTTGACCATGACGGGCTGTCTAATTGGCAGGAATTCCAAGCCGGCACATGCCCGACGAATGCCGACACGGATGCAGATGGGATGCCGGACGGGTGGGAAGTGCAACACGGATTCAACCCTCGATACGCCGCCGATTCTTCACTCGATTCCGACGGTGACGGTTATCTGAACGTCTACGAATGGAAATACGGTACCGATCCCTTCTCCGCAGTCAGTGTACCCACGGGAAGCGTCATCACTGCCGGCCTTACCATTCAGGCGGCGATCAATGCCATCACCAACGATTACGCCATCCTCGTGTTGAACAACGGAACCTACGCAGGTACGAACAATTGCAATCTGCGTCTCTATGGCAAGCGCCTTATGCTGACCTCCGTAGGTGGGGCGTCGAACACCTTTATCAGTTGCGGAGCTCAGAACTTCTCCGGCAAACGCGGGTTCATGTTCCTTGACGGAGAAGACAACCGGACGGTGCTTCGGGGCGTGACCATTGCAAATGGGCAGTACCCCTCATGGGAGTACGAACCTGGTGGAGGTATTCTTTGCAGTAATTCCAGTCCGACTATACTGGATTGCGTAGTAACAAACTGTGATTCGGCAAGGGGCGGGGGGCTGGCTGTTGTGTACGGTGCGAGCCCGAATATTGCCCGGTGTCGGTTTTCCCAAAACGGCAAATCGGGAGTAGGGATCGGAGGCAATGTGTATGTGGAGAACTCCTATCCGCAGTTTCGCGACTGCATCGTGGAGGACAACCAAACAGACATTCTTTTCCCGACGGATTTTGCTGAGTGCGGCGGTGGAATCGGTCTTCAATTCGATGAGGGAGTCGCCACCCGCGCCGTCGTTTTCTCCAATTGCCTGATCCGTGGCAATACCGCGACCTGGGCTGGGGGCGGCGTTTACCTTTACGATACGGTCGGGACGCCGGTGGTGTTTTCGGGTTGTGTCATCACAAACAACGAAGCCGTCAGTCCCTACCCTAACTACGCCGCTTATGGCGGAGGATTGTATCTTGACGCTGCGGGGGTGTCCCAGGGGACAGTGCTGAGCAACTCTTTGATCGCGTGGAACTTCGCCGATGCCCAAGGCTATGGCGGATGGCTATTCCCGGGTGGCGCAGGAGTGTTTGCTTCGGGGCATGTAACGATCGATACGTGTGACATTGCGTCAAATAGCGTTTTTTCAGGGCACGGCGCAGGTGCAGTCCTTTACGCATTCACCAACGCAGCTCCGCAGTTGATCGCCAGCCGGATCGTAGGAAATGTTGTGACAAATGGCGGCAACGGGGCTGGCGTTGCCCTGTTTGGTGATGATTCGTGGCCGCCAAGTTCTGTGGTCCATACTACGCTCGTCTCAAGGACGACGATCTTAGGCAATCGCGGGGCGAACGATGGCGGTGGCGCCTATCTCGACACGCTGGCGGCGGCTCGGATCGAGTCGAGCTACTGGTCCGGCAATCAGAGCCGGACGAACGGCGGTGCACTCTACATCGAGGCGACCAACGTCGTGGAAATCCAGAACTGCACGATCACGTCCAATACCTTCGGCTCTGCCGGCGGCAGTCTGACCGTCAGCGGCGGATCGAACGTCCTGATCCGCAACACGATCCTCTGGGGCAACGGCGCGAAATCCGTAAGTCTGAACAACGGTTTGGTCACCGTCTCGCACAGTTGCGTGGATCAGGGCTATGCCGGCGTCGGCAACACCAGCATTGATCCCGCGTTGGTGCAGGGCTACCGATTGCGCACCCCTGGTTCCCCGTGCGTGGGCAACGGCGGCGCGGAAGGCGCCGTCGTCGTGGACTTGGACGGTTACGTCGCCCAGTCCGAGGCCGCGCCCGATATTGGCTGCTCTTTCTTCAAGTTCCATGACACCGATGGCGATGGACTTGACGATGACTGGGAACAGGGCATATTCGGTTCGTTGAGTCACGATGGCACGGCGGATTCGGATGGGGACGGCGCGACCGACGCGATGGAATTCGCAGACGGAACGAATCCATTGTACAACCCCGGTGATGCCAATGGCGACGGCGTCAACGACGATTTGGCAGTCTGGCAGCAACACGCGTACCTCGATTCGGACGGCGATGGCATGCCCGACGGTTGGGAAGCCACCCACGGCCTCAATCCACTGGTAAACGACAGCAAGGCGGATCACGACGGCGACGGACTCAGCAACGAAAAGGAATGGCTTTGGGGCACGAACCCGTCCGCCATGGATTCCGATGGCGATGGCATCTCGGACAGCGACGAAATCACCGGCGCGATCACGGGCTGCCCGACCGATCCCGCGAACGCCGATACCGATGGCGACGGCGTTCTGGATGGCACGGACTTTGCCCCTCTCGATCCAACGGTGTGGCTGGACCCGGATGCACCCGGCTCCCTGTTACTCGTGATCGTGGAACCTACAGAAGGAGCGTCGTTGTGAAAAGGAAACTGTGGCCGGTACTGGTTGCGTTGACGTTCTCACCCGTTGGCGGCGTCTTGGCGCAAGAGGCGGACTGCGAGTCTTGCCGCGTCTCTCTCCAGCGCCTCGATCTTTCGCAGGCGCCAAGCGACGGCGAACTTGTGCTCAGCGGACAACTCGGTGGCGCCTTGTCGCCGACCGCCACGAAGAAAGACTCTTCCCCGGAAGATCGTCTGCTCTTCGGCCGGGCCATGGAGGCATGGAACCAGCACGATTACCGGACCGCCGTGCCGCTTTTCAAGCGTCACATCGGCGCCTACGTGGATAGCCCCTGGCGTGGTGAAGCCGAACTCCACCTGGGCTGCGAAGCCCGCTTCAATGGGCGGTATGCCGAGGCAGAAGGCTACTTTCGCAAGATACTGAAAGACCATGGCGGGTGGGCCGACAGCGGCGACGACATTGCCTGCAAAGCCCGTTTGCGCCTGGCCATGCTGGAATTCATGCGTGGCGATTTCGACAAGGCCGAGGCGCTGTGGTCGGAAATGGTCATTGGGGACCAGGACCGCATGCGACGCGACCATGCGCGGCACTGGCTGATGCGGGCGAGCCTGTACAGGAGCGAGGCCAAGTGGGTCCGCCGCTGTGCCGTGGAGTCGGTGGCCTGCCTGCTGCGCACTGTGGGTCGAAAGGCAGAGGCGGAATCGCTCTGGAACGTGCCGGCCAATGCCGATTACGGATTCAGCGCCGACGAACTCGCGGCGCTCTCGTCCGCGCGCGGACTGCCGCTCGTGGGCCTGTGTGCCGAGTCCGTGTCCGAACTGCCCATCCCGTTCATTGCCCATTATCGCTTCAACCACTTCGTCACGGTCACCGGCCGCGGGCCTGACGGCAGCCTGGAAGTGTTCGACTCGATTCTCAACCACGCCGTCACGATGACGCCCGCGCAGTTCGCCGTCGAATGGTCCGGACTCGCGCTCGTGCCTGCGAAAGCCTGGCAGGCATCGCGGTCGGCAACTGCCTATCCAATGCTCGCCGCGAACGAACTTCGTTCGTTCGTCGGCGGTTGCTGCGGCGTCGAGAATCCGAACCGCGACAAAGGCTGCAACACCGGAAACAAGATGGGCGGCAATCTCAACCTGGGGCAAATCGGTATTGGCATGCCCGTGTGGGCTTTTACGCCGATCAGCATGAACCTTTTCGTCAAAGACACGCCGATCGGCTACCAGCCCGCCGTCGGCCCGGGCATCGCCTTCACCATGGCCTACAACTCGATCGACAGCGACGTAAATCTCACATCATTCGGGCCAAAATGGTTCTTCGCCTATCACTGCCGCGCCATCGAGACGCCGGCTTCCAGTAATGGCAGTGTGACGGTTTATATGCAGGACGGGCGTGACGATGTGTACTCACCGGTCCAGGGCAGCACGAACGCCTACACCTCCCCCGCGCGCGTGTTCAACAAACTGGTCAAGGTAACCACGAACCGCTATACGATGGAGACGCCGGAAGGGACTGTTTACACCTTCGGCGCGCCGCAAGGGGCCACCAACACCAGTCAGGCGTTACTCTCCAAGATTACGGATCGGCACAGCAACACGGTCACGCTGGTGTACGACGGCCAACCGAATCCCAAGTTGTCATCGGTCGTTGACGCGCTCTCGCAAACCTCCCGTATCTACTATGCCGGCAGCGGCTTGATCACGAACATCGTCGATCCCTTTGGACGCAAGGCGAGCTTCACCTATACAAACGGTTATCTGAAAGCGGCCACGGATATGGGCGGCGTGACCTCCGATTATGAATTCTACCAAGTCGGGGCCACAAACGGCTACATGAAGTCTTTGCGCACCTCCGCGGGAAAGGTGGCGTTCGCGTACGTGTTCCAGCAGCCGGGCGGAGGGAACGTGTGGCGGCGACAGCAGATCACGGCCAGGTACGAGAACGGCACAACCGAAGTGTTGTACTACAATGGCGGCGAAGACGGTAATCCCTCCACCTTCTTCACCGACCGCAACGGCCACACCACCCGCTTCAAACTCGGCCTGAATTCCGTATTTCCCAACCAAGGCAAGGTCGTCTATCAGGAGGCCCCGGATGGGAACCGGGTCAGTTACCTGTACAACGCCGGTCTTCAACCCACAAACGTCACCGACGAGGCGGGGCAAGTCTGGTCCTTCGCCTACAACAACCTCGGGCGGCCGACCTCCTTCCTGGAACCTGGGGGCTATCGAGCATCGTTCGCATACACAAATGGCGATGCCGACCTGGCCAGCGTGACCGAGGGCACGAACCTCCTGATGACGCTGGCGTACACGACGAACCGTGACGTTTCTGCTGTCACCAACGCGCTCTCGCAGAGCGCGCAGTTTCGGTACGATAGCGTCGGCAGGGTGACGAACGTGGTGGATGCGCTTGGTATCGTCAACACGCTGGACTATGGCAACGACGGCCGACTGGCGACGGTGAAACGCGATGGGGCCGTACTCGCCACCTGGCAGTATGACGCCATCGGCAGAGCCACGAACGCCATGGGGCCGGATGGCATGGCAATCGGCGCCGCATTCGACGGTCTCAACCGCCTCACCGCCCTCACCCTGCCCGGTCAGTCGCCGTATCAATGGACCTACCAGACCAACAGTCTGTTGTTGAGTCGCTTCACCGACCGTTCCGGGCGGCGAACATCTCTTGCCTATGACACACTGAACCGGCTGGTCTCCGTGCAGGCGCCCGACTTCAGCCATACCGCCTTCGAGTACGATGCCAACGACAACCTCCAGACGCTGATAGACGCCGAAGTCCACCGCACGCGGTTTGCGTACGATTCGCGCGACCGCCTGACCACGAAGACCTATCCCGGCGGCAAGTCGAACCAAGTCGCGTGGACCGCGCGCAGTCTGCCCGCCACCTTCACATCGCCGCGCGGCATCACGACAGCATACGGGTTCAGCCCCGCCGGCCTGTTGACTAACGTGGCGTATGCGGGAACCACGAACACGAGCGGCCTACAGTTTTCCTACGATTCGCTCAACCGCGTGACCAACGCGGTGGACGGCTGGGCGACCAACGTCTTTGTTTGTGACGTGCTTGGCCGCGTCGTGCAGGCAAAGGAGATTCAGGGGACCTTCACGCAGACCTTTGCGTACGCGTACGACGCCATCGGCAGGACCACGAACGTCACCTGGCAGGCGGGAACGAACGAGGTGCTTTCTACGACGTACGGATACGATTCTTTGAACCGGATCACGAACTTGACGAGTGACGCAGGGACGTTCGGGTATTCGTATCTGAGCAACGGGCTGCGCGTGGCGACCCTTGCCTACCCGAACGGCGAGACGGCCAACTATGGGCTCGACGAACTGCGCCGGATGACCAATCTGCTCTACAAGACATCTGGCGGCGTGTCGGACGGCCAATGGGCTTACCAGTACAACGACCGCGACCAGGTTGTAAGCCGGATTGATCCGACCGGGAACGGTTACGCATACGAGTACGACCGTGCCGGTAGGTTGACGGAAGCCACGGCCAGCACGAACGTTACCGGCTACCCGTTCCGTTACACCCACGACTGGGCCAGCAATCGCACGCGGCAGACGGAGGGCACGCGAACACGGCAGTTCGTGGCAAACGACGACAACCAACTCGTCAGCGTCGGCCGGTCGAACGAGGTCAGCGTCATCGGGTACGTCAATAAGCCCGGCACCAACACCGTCGTTCAGGTAACTAGCAGTTCGATGACCAACTGGCTGCGCGTGCCGACGCGGTACGTGGCAACCAACCAAGCGTGGTTCGAGGCCTACGGCGTTACGGTGACAAACGCCGGGACGAACAACACGATCTGGATCAAGGCGACGGACAAGGTTGGCAATTCAACCACGCAGACGGTTCATGTGAGCAGTTCCTCAACGAACCTCGTCTTCGGTTATGACGCCGACGGGAATCAGACGAACGGATCGGCAGGAACTTACACTTGGGACGCAGAGAATCGCTTGATTGCCATCACGTACGCGGACAACGCGCAGACGCGGCTTCGGTATGACGGTGCTGGAAGGATGCGCGAGATGGCCGAGTTTAATCCGGCGGGCGTCGCGACAAACACACTGCGCTACGCATGGAACGGCTGGCTGCCGATCGCCGAACTTGACGGCGAGAACCGTATCCTGCGGACGTTCACTTGGGGGTTGGATGTGAGTGGCTCCTTCGGAGGCGCTGGCGGAATTGGTGGACTGGTGGGCATTCGCGACAGCACGGGGAGCGGAACCAACTACTTCGCCCGGTCCGACGGCAAGGGGAACGTCACCGAGGTGCGAACGAGCGCCGGAACGGTCGTGGCGGCCTACACGTACGCCCCGTTCGGTGGGTTGCTCACGAGTTCGGGAACGTACGACCAACCGTTCCGGTTCCAGTCGAAGATGTGGCACGCGAAGAGCGGGTTGGGGTATTGGGGGCTGCGCTGGTTCGACCCGATCACGGCGAAATGGATCAGCCGCGACGGGTTGGGCGAAGCGGGCGGGCTGAACCTATACGAGTATTGCGGCGGCGATCCGCTGGACCACCTTGATGCATTGGGCGAGTTTCAGGCGATTGCCTCATACAACTGGTGGACTGACGTCGCGAGCGGCGGCTACCAGAAAGGCGGGTTCTTAGGCGGGCTTCAGGCCGACACCGGCAACACGATGGGGATGTTCATTGACTTCTGGGCAGCGCGGACCTTAGAGAAGAACGCCACTCTGTCCGGTCAGTTCGCCGGTACGCCGGGATGCTCGGGAGAGGCTTGGTCCTATGGCGGATTAGCCGGCGGCCAGATACTTCTATCGGCTGCAAGTGCGTTCGGCGGGAACAACGCCGTCCATCCTTGGATCAGATACATTGGCCCCAGATCGCTTGGAACCTATGGTGCCGCCGGCCGTGTTCTTTCTGGCACATGGGTTACCCGTGGCCCGGCCTTTGGACGGAACTTCACGAGAGCAGCCGATGCCCTCCAACTCCCGAACATGCCAAACGACGTTATCCGTGTTCAAGGCGCATGGAGACAGTATATTCGGTACGAGAGACGCGCAACAGGCTTTCCGAAATTGGGCACAGGCGGTGCGCCTCAATGGCAGGTGCCCTGATGAATGCTCAGGAAGCCGACAGCATTCTCGATGCCTGTTCTGATGTCTTTCAATCCTTCTGCCAAACCCATGGAATGCAGATCAAGAAGAACAATCATTTTGAAGGCATCAACCGCGTCTTCGAATGGACTGAAGGCGGAATCCTAAAGACCATTGCGGTTGAGTACACATATTCCGAAAAGCCAACGTTCGAGATATCAATGATGGCGTTCGCCCGGATCGGCTGGTTGTTGCATCGTTACGGAGGCGTTCTCAGGCACATTGTTCCTTTGTGGCAATGGTACAGTCAACTCGCTGTGGTTGAGTTGCCGCGTGACAAACAGAAACTGCCCGGCCTCTTGGAAGATGCCTACCGAGACATTTGCAGCATCGGCACTGCTTCTCTTCGTAAAACATAGTTTCGCAAAAGAAACCCGCCACATGTCATACCTTTCTTCCGGGTACGCGCCATGAAACTGAAACACCCAGTTATCGGTGATGTCTTTCAATTGCCGCTGCTCGATGGACGGCACTCCCAAGGCCAGTACGTTCAATGGAGTGACAGGTTCGGACCGTTGTGCAGGATCTTCGCGACGGATATTTCAGGTCCGATAACACCCAACAGCGTGCGGCAGACACCACTGCTCTTCCCCCCCCCGTGTTCATTGGTTTCGGGGATGCCTTCACCAAAGGCGGATGGCGGGTTATCGGGCATGCTCGCGTCGATCCCTTCCCGTTCCCTCGCTTTCGTGCTTCGTTCGGACTCAAACCGGGCACATATCACGACTGGAAGATTTACGACGGCATTGTCGTTCGTGCTATAGGTGATTTGCTACCGGAGTTTCGGTCCCTTGAGTTTCTTTGCGGCTGGAGTCCCCAGGCAATTGAGTTGCGTATCCGAACGGGAGAGAATCCCTATGACCGTATATGTTAGAAAGACGGTGGACGTTGACTCGTTCGGGTCTTGGTATCTGAGCAGCGGGTTGCGGGTGGCGACGTTGGCCTACCCGAACGGACGAAGTCGATGACGGGAGGAAAGTTTGCGCGTCGTAGGACGCCTTACGTTGACAGATTATGAATACAAACTGTAGAAACTGCGCCTGTTTGGCTTTCACGCTTTTTGCTGCGGGGATCGTATATTCGCAGCAATTGTGCATCACCAACCTGTCTTGTCCGTCGCCCAATGTCATCTCGCTCGGTTGGACTGCGGTCACGGACCGCTACATCGTCGCTCAATGCACCAACCTGAACACGGCGCAGTTCCAATACGTCGGCTCGGTGCTCTCGACGAACCAAACCGTGGTGACCAGCGACTCCCCGGTTTCATTCTTCCGGGTCAGGAAGGTTCGGGTGGTTGACATGCCTGATCCGGGCGTGCAAGCGGCCGTGTTGAGTCAAGTCGTAACCTGGTACGAACCAAGTAGTCTAATCTACGACATTGATCTTGAAGGCATCGTGTACGTCGATTTCTTCGCGGCACATGTCACCACAGCGCGCGATTCCACGGGGCTGAATGCGTTGAGAGACCTGGCGGTGCTTAGGTGCCAAAACAATCTCTTTACCAATCTTAACTTGTCAGGTTGCGCCAACCTGGAGGGTCTGTGGTGCGGGCAGAATCAGTTGACGAACCTGGATTTATCCGACTGTACCAATCTGAAGTACCTGTGGTGCGGCCTCGGCAATTTGACTCGCCTTGACTTGTCGGGTAACCCCAAACTGAGCGAATTGCGCTGCGACTGGAACCAGTTGACGAACCTGGATTTGTCGGCCTGCCCCAACCTGACTACCCTGGTTTGCTCCGGGAACCCGTTGACGAATCTGGACCTTTCGACCTGCACGAATTTGACGGGGCTGAAAAGCGAACATACCCAGTTGACATACCTTGATGTGTCGAGTTGCCCAAGCCTGAGTTACCTGAATTTCTGGGCCAACAATTTGACGAACTTGAATCTTACCGGCTGCACCAACCTGTCTTCAGTGAACCTGAGTTACAACCAACTGACCGATCTTTCCTCACTGGTCACGAATGCCGCACAGGGTGGGTTAGGCGCCGGGGACACTGTCGATCTTTCAGGGAACCCGTTGAGTGCGTCGGGGACGAACCAGATACCGATCCTACAGTTCTATGGAGTGACGGTCTACTATGAGTGATAGGCAAGCGGTTTCCGCAGGTGCAGGAAAACCAAATAATGACAGGCGCGACATGAAAATCCGAAATGTGTTTGAAATGGTATTCGCAGTCCTTGCATTGGTTTTCCTGTCGGGCCGTAACAGTTTAGCCCTTTTTTCAGAGGTTTAAGATGAGTCGGCGTAGAGGGCGGCTTGGGCGGTGGCGATATCGGCAGTGAAGAGGGCGAAGAGGAAAGGGATGATGGGTTGGCTTTGGCGGCGAGCGGTGCCGAGGATG
>CAIYGI010000035.1 GCA_903925685.1 uncultured bacterium | reverse complement strand
TTGCTGTTTTATCGTCTCGTAGAGCAAGCCGTGCAGACCGCCCCATTGCCCTACCGACAGATCGTCGAAAGAAAACACAACCTGTAGGGGGCGTTTGCGTTACATGGATACCCCCTTTCTCGAAAAGCGGTGGGGCATTCTGTTGGGTTCGGTACTGGGACTAACCTGCGCATCTTTTCTCTTCGCCCAAGTCTTTGACACGAAAGACATCGCCACCGTCTTCGACCAGGATGCCTACAACGAATACAAGGCGCGGGAATTCAATTCGGTCAACGATCTGCTCCGCCAATATGAGGCCGATCTCAACTGGTGGATGCCCATTGCCCTGCCGGACACGGATCGCGGCTGGTGGAAACAGGGTTCCTTCTTCAGTCTTTCTCCTTTCAATCCTGCCGGATTTTCACGCGACTTTGTCAAAAACCTTGTGCCGGTCACACGCGAAGAAGTGGCCGTCTACCCGGTCTCGATCACCGAGAATTTCTTCACCCGCTACCGCGAGATTTTTAACGCCAACGGCTCTCTGATCGCCTCTGTGCCTCCGCCCGACAGGTACAACCCACGCTGGTTCGTCTACCAGAATTACCCCAGCCTCGATTCGTGGGGACTTTCCGAGAGTCGCAAGACCGAGATACTTGGCATCTACGACCAGGCGCGACTCACCGTGGAAATGGACCTGATTCTCGACCACGATCTCGTCAATCTCATCATGCGGCGCTCAGTGCTTGCTGCCGTCGCCGCGCAGACACAAAAAGATGCCAAAGCCGCCGATGGTACACTTGCCAGCAAAGGCGGCGGTAATGCGATGACCATGAAACGCTCGCTGACCGCCGCCAGTAATATAGTCGTTGACTGCATTAGTGTTTCCAATGGGATGACCCTCCAAATTTCCTATCCGAACGATTTCACGAATCGTTTTGAGATTTATGCCAGCACCGACTTGCTTGCCAGCACATGGACCTTGGCGGCTACAGGGCTGGTAACGGCAGGCACAAACACGATTTTCTGGACCGACACAAACGCGATGACCAACGCGAAATATTTCGAAATTGGCGATGCGGAGATAGATACTGACGGTGACGGACTGGTCAATTCACGAGAAAAGCGCCTCCACCACAGCAATCCCAACAGTATTGATTCCGACAACGACGGTCTCGTGGACGGCTACAGCGGCATCGTGCCGACCAACGCCTACCCGGCCGGCGTGACAACCAACGGCGGCCAGTTCGTGGAAGGTGAACTGACCTGGGGTGCCGACCCGGCCATGTGGGACACGGACGACGATGGCATGTCGGACGGTTGGGAGGTGGCCCACGGCCACAACCCGCTTAACGGCAATGACCCTCCAAACGTGCGCGGCACAATAAATCATTCCGGCGGGCAGACCGGGCCGGTCATCGTACTGGCCGTGGAGACGGCCGACAGTTGGGCAACCAACCACTCCGTGCGGCTTAACGGTCCCGGCGCGTATCGTATCCCGAATCTCACGGTGACGAATTACTGGCTCAAGGCATATATGGACTCCAATAGCGACGCCAGCAACGGCTTGGCCGAGGCGTGGGGCCTCTATTCCACCAACGCGATCATGATCTCCAATAAGGTAGTCGGGATCAATTTCTCGCTGGCCGACCCGGACGCGAACACCAACAATATCCCTGATTTTTGGGAAATCGCTAATTTCGGCAGCCTCACGAATTCCGACGCTAGCGACGATCCTGACAGTGATCAGTACACCAACATTGAGGAATATCAGGCTGGGACCGATCCTAACAACGTAAGCAACCACCCGTGGAACGTCAGCGGCACGGTCGCCTACACCGGACCGCAAACCGGCACGATTTGGGTGATTGCCAGCGCCACGGCGGACGGTTGGACGGGAGTTCGCTCCAACAGCATCGCTCAACCCGGCGCTTACACGATCACGCACCTGCCGCCCAACACGAACTACTGGATTTTGGCATGGCGGGACACAGATGGAGACGCCGAGGCCACCTATTGGGAGGCGTGGGGTGAACATGCCGGGGATCCCGTTTTCCTTGACGGGAACGTCACGAATATCGACCTGACGCTGACGGATCCGGACAGTGACGGCGACGGCCTGCCCGACTGGTGGGAAGTCCAGTACGGTCTCGATCCCTTCGACGGCATCCGCTCCGACGCCGCCGGCTGGTGGAAACTCGACGCTTCCAGCGGCACGAACATTCTGGATTCCTCGGCCTACGGTAACCACGGCATCCTGTGGAATGCGGCTTCCAACACTTGGACCGTCGGCGTCGTGAGCAATGCCCTGGCGCTGGACGGCACAAACGGATACGTTAAGTTGACCAACAGCGCCAGCCTCAAGCCGCAGTTCGTCAGCGTGGCGCTTTGGCTAAAACCCGACCGTGACTATACGAACGGCTTTGCGTCCTTTTTCAGCAAGCGAGTCTCCGGTGGCGCCGCCGGGTACAGCCTCGGCTATGAAAACGGCAAGTTGTCATTCACAATCTGCGCCTCCGGCGCCAAGACCGTCCAGTTGTCCTGTGTACTCTCCAACGGCGTCTGGCGGCATGTGGCGGGCACCTACGGCGGCCAGTCCCAGCGGCTGTACGTGGATGGCGTTCTCGCCGTTGAGACCAACTACAACTGGGGCACCGGCTTTGGGGACATCAACCAGGACGCCGTGAATCCCCGGCTCGGCGCGACCGCCGACACTTCCCCGAGCAACCACTTTTCCGGCACGCTCGACGATGTACTCGTCTTCGGCCAGGAACTTTCGAGCAATCGTGTTGCCGGCCTGTATCAGGAAGGCGCGGATTTCGACCATGACGGACTGTCCAACTGGCAGGAATTACAGACCGGCACAAGCCCGACGAATTCCGACACGGACGGGGATGGAATGCCCGACGGTTTGGAAGTTAAATACGGATTATCGCCGCTCTCCGCGAGCGACGCCTTGGAAGATCGAGACGGCGATGGCTACCTCAACATCTACGAAGTTCTGCATGGAGGGGATCCCACATCGTCAAACAGCATTCCCGCACCGACGCATACGATCACGAATGGGGCG
>CAIYGI010000034.1 GCA_903925685.1 uncultured bacterium | reverse complement strand
GGAATGCGAGCGGACATAATGAATATAGTGATATACCACCAATATATCGCCTGTCAAGACCAAATTACATCTTTTT
Organism: uncultured bacterium; assembly: GCA_903925685.1. Taxonomy (GTDB): domain Bacteria; phylum Verrucomicrobiota; class Kiritimatiellia; order CAIKKV01; family CAIYGI01; genus CAIYGI01. Next base: position 20,674 of record CAIYGI010000034.1, on the reverse strand, counting down.
TCAGATTCATCTAGGAAATTTACACCTGCGCACTCCCTGCCCGCTCTCTACGCGCGGATCATGGATGGCGGAATGCAAGGCTCATCCGCAACGATTCGCAGATGCGCCCATTGTATCTGTCGGGACAATTGCATTGCGTCCGGGTTCATCTCTGGCGTAGGCTTGGCGCCTTACGGCGGACATGATGACGGAAAGAGTTTCGCTTTAAATCCTGCGTATCAGTTACATCCTTTGAACTCAGACCCCTCGACTTCCCCTGGCCGAAGGCAAGTGCCACCGCTGACGATCGGGCCGCTGACGCTGGCGTCACCGGTCTTGCTGGCGCCCATGGCGGGTTACACCGATCTGCCGTTCCGGCTCTGCCTGCGGGCTTACGGACGGCTCGGCATGGCTTACACCGAACTGATCAATCCCCACAGTCTGTTGCGCGGCAAGGGCCGCCGCCGGGCGCAGTTGCTGGCCACGGAAGCGGAGGATGCGCCGCTGGGCTGGCAGATTTACGGGTCCGATGTGGAGATGCTTTGCGAGGCGGCGCGTGCGCTGGAAGGGCAGGGGGCGCCGCTGATCGACGTGAACATGGGTTGTCCCGAACGCAAGATTTCCGGCGGCGGGGCGGGCGCTGGCTGGCTGCGCGCGCCCGCGGCCGCCGTAGCTGCCGCGGCGCGGGTTGTGGCGGCGGTAAAAATTCCCGTGACCGTCAAACTGCGCCTGGGATGGGATGCGACAGCACTGGTGGCGGCGGGCATGGTGCCTGGGTTGGAGGACGCGGGCGTCGCCGCCGTGACCGTGCATGGCCGGACGCGGCAGCAGGCCTACACCGGACTGGCCGATCTTGAAGCCATCCGGAGTTGCGTGGCCGTCGCACGACGCATGCCGGTGATTGGCAATGGCGATATCGTCTCCGTGGACTCGGCGCGTCGGATGCTGGCCCTGACCGGCTGTGCGGGGCTAATGGTGGGACGCGGGGCGCTGGCCCGTCCATGGCTGATCCGGGAGATTGCGCGCGACCTGGCGGGCGAATTGGCGGAATCCGTTGACGAACGCGCCGAGCGCATCGCATTTCTCTGGCGGCATCTCGACCGCATGCTGGCCTTCTACGGATCGGAAGGCGGCGTGCGGCTCTTCCGCAAGTGGATACCGCAGTACGTGCGCGGGCTGGTGCCGCACCGGCGCGATCTCCCGGCGCTTTTTCAGATCGAGGAAGAGTCGGCCTTGCGGGAAGCCCTTGCCGAACTGGCGGGCAGTGGGGGAATTCGAAAAGGTAGTCAGAATTCAGAAGTCAGACTACCTGAGTAGTTACCGTAAGTTCTGCAAGAGGCTTCGCTGTAAAAGCAAAGGCAAATCCGACCTTCAGCCTTCAGCCTATACAGCCTTCTTACTCACGACCGGTTTGACGACCTTGCCGGACTTGATGCAGCGTGCGCAAACGGTCTTGCGCTGGACACGCCCGTTTTCCTGAACGCGGACGCGTTGCAGGTTCGGCAGGAAGCGGCGGCGGCTGATACCCGTCGTGTGCAACCCGATGCCGCCCTTGGCCTTGGCCAAACCGTGACGAACAATCGTGTTGCCGTACATCGGCGACTTTCCACAAACATCACAAATACGCGACATGGATATCTCCTTAAAAAGAAATTCTTTTACCTGTTTCCCGACGTTTAAGCAAGCTCAAAAGACAGCTCAAAAGAGTGCGTCTTCACTTACATCTTTGCCGGAGGGATTAAACGTGATAAAAGGTTGCGAAACGGACCATGTTGAGTCCGAGTGAAAGGACTTGGTATATGAGCAAAGCGCAAGGCAGGCGGGGAGCGGGCATTTACGAGGTGGTGTTTATTCTGGCTCTGGCGGCGGTGGTCTTGGTGGTTGTCTTGCGTCCCACGCATCGCGTTGGCGTGATCGATATGGGAAAGGTGGCGACCGGACTTGGTATCGACCGTACGATCAACGACGACGCCCGCGCCACGCGCGAGGCGGCGATCACCAAGGTCAAACGCATGGAAAACGCCTTCAAGTTCAGAAAAGGCGAGTTGGACCGCAAGCTGAAGACCGCGACCGGCGCCGAGCAGGATAAACTGCAGGGCGATCTCAAGGCGGCCGAGCAGGCCTTCCAGGAATCCGTCGACGCCTTACGGCGCGAGGTGCAGGGACACGACATGGTAGTGCTGCGCGGTTTCCGCGACCGTTTGAACCCGTACATTCAGGCGGAGGCAGACAAGCGCGGCTTGGATCTGATTGCCGACCGTACCGTGGGATTGGCCTTTATCCGCGATTCGGTGGATGTGACCGAAGCGGTTATTGCCCGGGCCAAAAAGAGCTTTCCGAAGGACGCCCCGCTGATTCCGGACACCCTGCCCGTCTCCGGTCCGCTGTCCCCGCTGAAAAGATAGTCCCGCGGGCCATGGAAACCCAGATGGATGGTGGAGGGTGGAAGGTGGAAGGTGGCGAGATCCCCCATCTTGCAGTCCGTCGGCTTATTCTCCATCCACCCTCCACCTTCCACCCTCCACCTGAGTGACAGCCCATGGAACGCTACCGACGTGGCAAGGGCAAACAGAGCCTGCTGGGCAACCACCAGAAGTGCTGGATCTGGGGACGTAATGTGGTGCGGGAGACGCTGGCGACCGGTCGCTGGGGCATGATTGACTTGTTGCTGGCCGACAGCATGCCGGAAGCGGAGATTGAAGAGGCGGAAATCCGGGGCGCCGCGCTGGGCGCCACGGTGCAGGTGGTTCCGGCGGCGAAGATCGAGACCACCTGCCGCTCTTCCGAACACCAGGGTTATGCGGCGCGGATGACGGAGTTTCCTTATTTTGAAGCCGTGGATGTACTTGCGAACTTGCCGGAGAATCCGCTCTGCGCCGTGCTGGATGGAATTCAAGATCCCTACAATTTCGGCGCGATCCTGCGTTCGGCCGAGGTGCTCGGAATGAACGCCGTGTTCATTGGCGCCGCCGGACAGGTGGGAGTGACCAGCATGGTGGTGCGCAGTTCGGCTGGTGCGGTCAATCGCGTATACCTGTCGCGTGTCGATGATTTGACCGAGCTGGTGACAAAACTCAAGGCCCGCGGGATGCGCGTGGCGGTGGCGAGCGAAAAAGCCGCGGTTCCCCTGTCGGCGTTCGACTTTACCCGGCCGGCGGCGGTGGTGATCGGCAATGAAGGACGCGGTCCGCGGCCGGAGCTTATGGCCGCCTGCGACGCGCTGGTGAGTATTCCGCAGTTTGGCCGGATCGGTTCGCTCAACGCTTCAGTGGCGGCGGGGATTTGTTTTTACGAAGCCATGCGGCAGCGCAAAAACAGGTGAAGAGCTGTTTTACAGACTAAGCACCCGCAGTACATCCGCCACCGACTGCGCGGCAAGCAGCGCTTCGCGGTGGACGGGATCGTTCAGCACCTGGCTGATTTCCGACAGGAACTGGATGTGCGGCCCGGTCTGGTTCAAGGGCGAGAGCGTCATCAGGAAAATGGTCGAAGGCTTCCCGTCCATCGAGCCGAAGTCAATGCCTTCCCGCTTGAACGCCAGCATCGCGATCAGCTTCTCCACCGAATCGGTCTTGCCATGCGGGATCGCAACGCCGTGCTGCATGCCCGTGGACATCTTCTGCTCACGGTCCATGACCGCTTTGAGCGCAGCATCGCGATCTTTGAGCCGATTTCGAGTCGCCAGAAAGTCGATCATCTCCTGGATGATCTCCTGTTTGGTTGTTCCCTGAAGGTTCAACAAAATCGCTTCTTCGTTGAGTATCCGCTTTACGTTCATGCACGCCCCCCGCAAGGGCCGTTACGTTATCAGAGCATCCACGCCAAGACCAGTGCAATATTGCCTTAACCGTGCTTGACCCGCCCGCGCCAAATCAGCAGACTATGCGCGTCATGCAGCTTGAAACGTCGACCGTCATGGAACATGAGCTTGCGGGGGGGGACTATCGTCTGCTCACCCTTGCGTCGCAGCGCATAGCGGACGCGGTGCTTCCCGGACAATTCGTCAGTCTGGGACTTGCGGCGCCCGCCGACGCCATACTGCGCCGTCCGTTCAGCGTCTGCGACGCTGGAGCGGGCCGCCTGACGATCCTCTATAAGCCCGTCGGCCGCGGTACGCGCGCCATGCTGGCCCTGCGCGCCGGTGACAGTCTCAGCCTGCTTGGGCCCCTCGGCCACGGTTTTCCCATGCCGCCGTCCGATGCGGCGCAACCGCCCCTTCTGCCGGTGCTCGTCGCGGGCGGTTACGGTGTCGCACCGCTCTACCTGCTCGCCCGCCGATACCCGCGTCGCGGCCTGCTGTTTGTCGGCGGCGCCACCGGCAGGGACATTCTTATGACCTCCGCCTTTGCCGCGCTTGGCTGGGAGGTGCATGTTGCCACCGAGGACGGCTCGCTTGGCGAACATGGACGGGTGACAACGCCGCTGGACACATGGCTGGCCGCCTGCGAGGTGGACGCCAAACACGATTTCTTCGCCTGCGGACCGACAGGTTTGCTGCATGCCGTTGCCCAGCGGGCCGCCGCCGGCGGGCAGCGGGCCTGGGTGTCGCTCGATCGTCACATGGGTTGCGGTGTCGGCGCCTGTCTGGCCTGTGTGCAACGGCTCAATAATGACGGGGAAAAGGTCTGGGGCCGCGTCTGTAAAGACGGTCCCGTCTTCGACGCCGCCAGGATCGTCTGGGAGTAAGAAGGGGAATAGGCTGAAGGCTGTTAGGCTGAAGGAATAACCTCATATAATCGGCACGAAGACACCAGGAGAGTTGCAGTGACCAAAACCGCCGCCCCGCCGCCGGATCTCGCCGTGACCATCGGCGGTTTGCGCCTGCGCAATCCCGTAATGGTCGCCTCGGGCACCTTTGGCTATGGAGTGGAGTACGCCGATGTGATGCCGCTGGCAGAGCTCGGCGCCATAGTCGTCAAAGGCATAAGTCTTGCGCCCTGCGCCGGCAACGCCACGCCGCGGCTGGTCGAAGTGCCCGGCGGACTGGTTAATGCCATCGGCCTGCAGAACCCCGGCGTGGAGGGTTTCATCGCCCAATACATGCCGTTCCTGCGCCGCCGCGCTGTGCCGGTCGTTGTGAACATCTGGGGCCGGCGGATCGAAGAATACGCCGAGGTGGCCGCCCGACTGGACGGCGTTCCCGGCGTGCATGCCCTGGAAGTCAACATTTCCTGCCCGAACATCAAAGACGGGGGGCACGTTTTCGGCACGCGGCTCGATGCGGCCGCGGCCGTCGTGGCCGCCGTGCGCGCAAATACGCGGCTGCCGATCATGCCGAAACTGGCGCCGAACGTCAGCGACATAGCCGCCTTTGCCCAGGCAGTCGAGGCAGCCGGGGCCGACGCGGTTGCCCTGATCAACTCCTACCCGGCGATGGTAATCGATGTGGAAACCCGCCGCCCGGTACTGGCCAATGTTAGCGGCGGTCTTTCGGGCCCCGCCATTCATCCCATCGCCGTAAAACTTGTCTACGAAGCCGCCCGCGCGGTGCAAATTCCCGTGATCGGCATCGGCGGAGTCTCCGGCCCGCGGGAAGCGCTGGAATTCTTGATCGCCGGCGCCTCGGCCGTCCAGATCGGTTCGGCGAATTTTGGCGACCCCGCCGTTGCAGGCAGGGTTATCGAAGGCATCGCGGACTATATGCGCCGCCATGCCATGTCATCCATGCGCGATCTGATTGGGTCGCTAAACGTCTTATGACGCTCGCCCGCCGCTGCGCTTTTTGGACGAGCCTGGCGTTGTTGACGGCCGTCTTCATGGCTTGGCTCGTTTGCGTCCCATACCAGCCGCGCCGGTTATTTGAGGCTATTCCGGCCAATGCCATGCTTGTCGCCGACGTGACCAAGCCCGGCGTGCGCCTGTCGGCGCTGTTTGCCGACCCCGCTGCCAGCCGCCTGGCGCTTTCCCTGGGGCTGCCGAAGGAGTTTTTCGACGCGCTGGCGCACGATCGCGACTTTCAGCGCTATCTGGAACTGTTGGCTGCCCGTCGCGCCGTGCTCGCCTATCTGCCCCATCTTTACGGAACGAGCGGACCCGATGCCTGGGTCTTCGCCTCGTGGATCGGCGGACAAAGCCAGCGTCTGCGCTGGCAGGCTGGGCTGGGACTTTTGCCGGGATTGCGCAAGGCGCCTTTTGCCGATGGAGACATCGTTTTGGTCGCCCCTTCCATCGCCGGCGTTCGGCAACGGCTGTCGCTGGCTATTTCCGAAGGCCTGTTGCTCGGCTGCTGGTCGGCCAGCACGACCGGGGCGCATACGCTCCTCGAGACCATCGATGGCCGGGCTGGTCATCCTTCGGTCGCGACCGTCGGCCGCTGGGCTGCGGCCGGCGCCATCTGGCCGGATACTTCCGTGGTCCGCGGATGGCTTGATTTTGACGGCGCTGAGGCCCCGCCCATAGCATGGGCTTTGACCCAAGCCGATGCCACGCGAATTTCGGGTGAATTTGCCTGCGCGCTGCCATTGCCGCTGAAGACAGGCGACCCTGCTGCGCAGCGCGTACCGGCCGAAGCATTGGCGCCACTGCTAGGCAACGCCGTGGACGCCGTTGCGCTGTTGCCGGCCGCGCTGCTGCGCCAGTTCATACCTGAAGATGCGGCCGAGGCCATTGAATCGCTGGGTTTCCCCCTGGGATGCTCAAATATCCTTGCGTTCGCCGTGCTGGACAACGCCCACAGCGGCCATCTGCGCGGGCCGCTGGGTTCCGCCCTGCCGCCCGGTCTCAAGGGGTTGAAAACCCCTACGGCGCTTGCCGGCGTCTGGCTGGGCGCCGAAGCCGCGCTTGATCCGGCCGCGTTGCAAACAGCACTGCGTCATTGGAACAAACGCTGGCGGACGGGGCTGCACTTGCACCCGATCAATCCCGCCGTTGCATCCGAAGGAGTGCGGTTTGAGGAGGCCTTTCCGGGACTTTATAACACCTTCGAGCCTGACGAGCAGGCGGCCATGGTAGCGACCAACGGATGGCGAATAGCCTCCAGCCATGCCGGCGCATTACGGGCTTGTTTTGCCGCTGGGGCGGCCGATTCCACTCCGCTCTGGCGCAACACCGGCGCCCGTCATCCCGGCGCCGCCGGCTGGTTCTGGCTGAATCCTGCCGGTTTCAGCCAAAACATGCGCGGTTTGCTGGCGGTTATCGCCATGACAACCGGAGGGGGGGATGCGTTCGCGGTCGCGACACGCCGCCTTACCGACAACATCTCCAGCGCCCTGGGGGTGCTTGACGATATGCCGGGCGCCGAGGGCTGGCTTGAGCTTGCCGGTAAGGCGGCCCGGCTGCACTGGACCATCGACCGGCGCAACTAGGCTGTAACTAGGCTTGATTTCCCCGCCGGGGAATGCTAATAACAATCTTTCAAAGTTCTGGTAGCCACCCGCTGCTGGAGCAAGGAGCCGACAAGGATGGGATGGTTTTCACGAAAAAAGAAGCAGGAGCCGCCTCCGGAAGTGGCCAAGGAAGATGTCTGGGTGGTTTGCCCGGGCTGCAAGGCGCATGTCTACCGCGAGGAATGGGAAAAGAACCTCAAGACCTGCGACCGCTGCAGCTTCCATGAGCGGCTGACCAGCGCCGAGCGCGTGACCATGCTTCTGGACCCCAAGTCCTATACGGAGCTGAATCCCCGCCTGACGTTCTCCGATCCCCTGAAGTTTGTGGATGCCAAGGGTTCCTATGCGGATAAAGCCGCCGAAACCAGCGCCAAGACGGGGCTCAAGGAGGCGGTCATCACAGGCATAGGGCGTCTTTGCGGACGCAAGATTGTGCTGGCGGTCATGGATTTCCGCTTCATGGGCGGCAGTCTGGCGAGCGGTACGGGAGAGAAAATCCGCCTCGCCGCGGAGGCCGCCCTCCATTACAGGCTTCCATTTGTGATCGTCGCGGCGTCGGGTGGCGCCCGCATGCACGAGGGTATCATTTCGCTGATGCAGATGCCCAAGACCTGCGCGGCCATTGCACGCCTGCGCGAGGCCCGCCTGCCTTACATTTCAGTCATGACCGATCCGACGACAGGCGGAGTTTCCGCCAGTTTTGCCATGGTTGGCGACGTGCATATCGCCGAACCGAGGGCTTTGATCGGTTTCGCGGGCCGCCGGGTCATTGAAGAAACCATCAAGCAGAAACTGCCGGAGGACTTCCAAACGGCCGAATATCTGCTGGCCCATGGTTTCGTGGACATGATCGTGCCACGTCCCAAGTTGCGCGACACCCTCCACCAAATCCTGGCCTACTGCCGGACCTAAGCGCCGGATCAAATCCCTGGAGAGAACGGCATGAATTTGGACTTCGAAACAGATGTCGCCGAAATCGAGACGCAACTGCGCGAACTGCGGGCCGTTGCCGACCCCGATTCCTCAACCAAGGGCCGGATGGCCGAGTTGGAAAAACAGCGCGACGCGAAACTCAAGGCGCTCTACGCGGCCTTGACGCCCTGGCAGACGGTGCAGGTGGCCCGCCATCCGGAACGGCCCATGCTGCGTGATTTCATCGCCGGCCTGACCACCGAGTTCATCGAACTCCATGGCGACCGCCTGTTCGGCGACGATCAGGGCATCATCGGAGGCTTTGCGACGCTCAAGAATCAGCAACGGGTCATGATCCTTGGTCACCAGAAGGGCAAGAATTTCGAAGAAAACTTGCGCTGCAATTTCGGCATGGCGCGCCCTGAAGGTTACCGTAAGGCCCTGCGGCTGATGAAACTGGCCGAGAAATACAGGCTTCCCGTGGTCAGTTTCATCGATACCCCCGGCGCTTTTCCCGGCGCCGACGCCGAGGAACGCGGCCAGGCCGAGGCCATTGCGCGCAACATGATGGATATGGCCGTCTTGAAAACACCCATCGTCGTCATAATTACCGGCGAGGGCGGCAGCGGAGGCGCCATCGGGATCGGGGTGGGGGATGTAATTCTGATGCTGCAATACGCGGTTTACTCCGTAATTTCGCCTGAGGGTTGCGCTTCGATCCTCTGGCGCGACGGATCAAAGGCGCCCGAAGCCGCCAATGCGCTCAAGATCACGGCCCCTTCCCTCAAGCAACTCAAGGTAATCGACGAAATTATTCCCGAACCTCCCGGCGGCGCCCATCGCGACTACCCGGCCATCCTGCAGACAGTCGGCGATACGCTGGCGAAGACGCTCAAAAATCTCGTCGGCGTTTCGACGGGCAAACTTGTCTCGCGGCGTTACGACAAATTCGCGGCCATGGGTCGCGTACGCTAACCAATTAACCTTTTGCAGGAGGAAAAAACATGCCCGTTAAAAAGCTGAAGAAATCCGTGCTCAAGCTTCCGAACGACCGCGGACCGCATATCCCCCTGCGCATCACGGACACGACCCTGCGCGATGCCCACCAATCGCTTTGGGCCACGCGCATGCGCACGGCCGACATCATGGGGATCATCGATGCCGTGGATGCCGTGGGCTACTACTCGCTGGAGGTTTGGGGCGGGGCCACTTTCGACGTCTGTTTACGCTTTCTGCGCGAAGATCCATGGGAACGACTGGACCTGATCAAGGCGCGCTGCAAGAAGACGCCGCTCCAGATGCTGCTGCGCGGACAGAACCTGCTCGGCTATAAAAACTACCCCGACGATGTGCTCGACCGCTTTATCGCGCTCTCCGTCAAGCACGGCGTGGATATTTTCCGCATTTTCGACGCCCTCAACGACACGCGTAATCTCGAACAGGCCATCAAGTCGGTCAAAAAATACGGCGCTCACGCCCAGGGCACGATCTGCTACACGATCAGTCCTGTGCATACCGTGGCTAAGTTCGTCAAGATCGTTAAAGAACAAATCGCCATGGGGATCGATTCGCTTTGCATCAAGGACATGGCTGGCATTCTCACGCCCATCGCCGCCGAGCAACTGGTCTCCGCCATCATCCGCGAGACCAGCATTCCCGTTCAGGTTCACACCCACACCACCAGCGGCATGGCCACCGCGTCCTGCGTGGAGGCTGTTCGCGCCGGGGCCGGCGCGATCGACTGCGCCATCTCGCCGATGGCCGGATTCTCGTCGCAGCCGCCTGTCGAAACCATGCTGGCAATTTTCGCGGAGATGCCCTACCACGCCAATCTCGACCAGGACGCCATCAAGCGGGTTTGCGAATACTTTGTCGATCTGGCCCCGCGCCGGCAGCTCTCCGCCGCGCAGAGCATGAACATCATTGACCCCGAGGTGATCAGACATCATATCCCAGGCGGTATGATTTCGAATCTGCGCTCGCAACTCGTCCAGCAAAACGCCCTCGACAAGATCGGCGATGTGTTCGAGGAATTGCCCCGCGTGCGCGCCGACCTCGGATACCCCCCGCTGGTGACTCCCACCAGCCAGATCGTCGGCATACAAGCCGTCATGAATGTGCTCGCCGGAGAGCGCTACAAGCTCGTGCCCCAGGAAATCAAGGATTATGTCCGCGGTCTTTACGGACGTTCGCCCGCGCCAATCAAGGCCGAGGTGCGCAGGCATATTCTTGGAACGGAGAAATCCATCACCTGCCGGCCCGCCGACCTGCTGCCGCCCGGGCTGCCCGAGGCCACGGACAATGTGGACCCGAAGCTGATCCAGAAGGAAGAGGACATCCTGTCATACGTGCTCTTCCCCGAGGTGGCTTTGAGTTATTTCGCCTGGCGTGCGCTCCCCACGGATCAGCGGCCGCCGATTCCCGCGGACGAGGAACTCAAGAAACAGAAGCTGGTGCTCGCCGAGGATCTCCAGCCGCCGATGCCGCCGCAACCGTTCCTGTCGCCGACGGATTACAAGTCGTTGCAGGGGCTGATGAACACCGTCCAGCAGCTTAGCATCAGCGAATTAACGATACGGCGGCACGACTTATCCATGACGCTGCGCACCGACCAGCCGATGACGCTGGCGCACAATGTCGTCGTGGCTCCGGCGGCTGGCGATGGCGCCGCGGTTGCTCCGGCCGGAAAAGAAGCCGCAGGGGCCGCGCCCGCCGCCGCGGCGCCCATGGCACTGCCCGTTCCAGCCAAGCCTGTCAGCGATCTTCCCGACAATACGGTCTTGATCAAGTCTCCGCTGGCCGGAAATTTTTACCGTTCGTCCGCGCCGAATACGCCGCCGCTGGTCGAAGTGGGGGCTGCGGTCAAGGCGGGCGATCCTCTGTGCATCGTCGAGGCCATGAAGCTTTTCAACGAGATCAAGGCCCCGGTTGCCGGCAAGGTCGTCAAGATCATGTGCGAACATGGCAAGCCGGTTGCCAAAGACGACCCGATCATAGCCATTGTGCCAACGGCCTGAGGGTCATATGGCCACACCAGCGATACAGATCGGCGCCACGGATGTGGACGCCGGACGCCTGGTGCGTGAAATTCAGGACTCCGTCGCGGCCCGCCTGCAGGCCGGAGATTTCGCCGATCCGCGCCTGGCGCAGGCCGAACGCCACAACCTGCCGTTTCTCCAGAACGACGAGGCGTTTCTCGACTACTATCTGCAATGTCTGCGTGAAGCGGTCACGGTGGACATCAACGATTTTGAAATCCGCGAGCGTCGCGGACGGCTGGCGCCCCTGCTTGTGGCCTTCAAGCGCACGATTTGGAAGTTGCTCAAGTTTTACACCTATCGCCTCTGGTCGCAGCAGAACCAGGTGAACGGGTTGTTGCTCGCGGCCACGGAGGAACTTGACCGCAAGTATCGCGACCGACTGCAGGCGCTGGAGGCGCGGATCGCCAGGCTGGAAGCGGAGCGCTCCCGGGAGACTTGATGGCCCGCGCCGCACGCATCGCCTTTCTGGCCCCGCGTTTCGCGGAGGGCGCCACCGTCGGAGGGGCCGAAACGCTGCTGCTGCGCCTCGCCGAGCGCGCCGCCGCCGACGGGCGCGAGGTGGCGTTCCTGACGACCTGCGCCCGCGACCATTTTTCCTGGGTCAATGCCGTCCCCGCCGGGCAGCGGCGCGTGGGGTCGCTGAACGCGCATTTTTTCCCCGTGGATGAAGACCGCGACATCGCCACCTTCCTGCGCGTGCAGAACTTGATCTGTGCCGGCGCGCGGGTCAGCCGCGCGGATGAGAACGCGTGGCTGCGCAACAGCGTCAACAGCCGCGCGCTTTACCGGCATCTGGAAGCCGAGGGCGGGGGGTATGATCGGATCGTCGCCGGGCCCTACCTGTTCGGCATAACCGGAAACGCGGCGCGTATTTGCCCGGACCGCACCTTGCTCGTGCCGTGCCTGCACGACGAAGCCTTTGCCCGCCTCGACATCATGCGCGAGTTGTTCCATGCCGTGCGTGGCACGCTCTTCAACTCCGAGCCCGAACGCGATCTTGCGGAACGGCTCTACGGTGCGTTGCCAGGCCGTGTGAGCGTTGTCGGCATGGGTTTGGAAGCCCAGGCCGGCAGCGATCCCCGCGCCTTCGCCCGGCGCCAGGGAATCAGCGGCCCCTACCTGGCTTACGCCGGGCGGCGCGAGCCGCTTAAAGGCACTCCGCTAATGCAGGATTATCTGGCGCTATTCCGTGCCCGCACGGGACGCGACGTAAAACTTGTGCTCACCGGCAGCGGGGAGATAACGCCCGCGCCGCATGTGATCGACCTCGGGTTTGTGGAGGAAGCCGTCAAGCATGAGGTGATGGCGGGCGCCGTGGCTTTCTGTCATCCCTCGGTCAACGAGAGTTTTGGCATCGTGCTGATGGAGTCCTGGCTTAACGGCACACCCGCGCTGGTGCATGCCGGCGGTAGCGTCTTGCCGTATCATTGCCTGCGCAGCGGCGGGGGGCTCTGGTTCCGCTGTTATCCCGAGTTCGAGGCGGAACTGAGCATGTTGCTCGAGGACACCGCTTTGCGCGACAGCATGGGAGCGGCGGGACGGCGTTATGTCCAAGCGGAATATTCCTGGCCGGCCGTCGAACGACGCCTGTTTGCAGCCCTTGACGCCGACTGAAGACCTTGTGAAGTGGATCGGCGGACTGCCCTAGACGGGCTCCACGATCCCCGAAACCCGGCGCGCCGTTTCCGTGGCGCTGGCGACCACTTCGCCAATCCGCCCCAATGACCGCTGGATGTTGTCCAATTCACGACCGAGAACATCGTAACGCACGGTGTTCTCTGCGCGCAGTTGTTCCAGCATATCCCGGCGCTGCCGCAGACCTTCCAACTCTTCCTCAAGTTCCCGCACACGGAGTTGGGCCGACAGCAGCAACTCGCGAAGATGAATGATGCGCACGCCCTCGTCGCCGGTGGCGACATCCAAATCGGCAATTTCCAAGCCTTCGGGAATCGGCACCTGCACTTGTTCGCCGCAATCCGGACAGGCGATCACCAAGCCCGAGCCGCGCACATCGATGGCCAGACTCTTGCTGCAATACGGGCAGTCGAACACTACATCCGTATCGCGAATTTCGTTCGGATCGTTAATTGATGTACCCATGGCGACCTCTCTCTCTATGTGTCGGATTTTAGCACCCTCGCGCGCGTCATCGCAACAGATAAAATTGCGATCAATATTATGAGGTGCATCTGCAAATTGTTACCTGAAAATGGGACGCAACACGGCAGGCGAACTGCGATTTTGGAGGGACGACCTCCGTGTCGTCCGTGAATCTGCGAAAGCGTGACGAACGGACGGGACGGAGCCCGTCCCTCCCGACGATTGACGCGGGGCGTGTATTTTGGGACATTTTTGCAGTTCACAGCATACAGCGAAAGGTTGATCTCATGAGTTCCACGCAATATCCGGCAGCGCAGGTACGCCAGTCGTTTTTCGATTTCTTCCAATCCAAGGGTCATACGATCGTACCCAGTTCCCCCGTCGTGCTGCCATCCGACCCCACGCTGCTCTTCGTCAATGCAGGGATGAACCAGTTCAAGGACATCTTCCTCGGCGCCCGCCGGAGCGTCTGGAAACGCGTCGCCGATACGCAAAAGTGCATCCGGGTCAGCGGCAAGCACAACGATCTGGAAGAGGTCGGACGCGACACCTATCATCACACTTTTTTCGAGATGCTTGGCAACTGGTCGTTCGGCGACTACTACAAGCGCGAATCGCTGGGCTGGGGCTGGGAACTGCTGACCAAGGTCTGGGGCCTGCCCAAAAACCGGCTGTGGGCCACGATCTACCGCAAGGACGACGAGGCCATGGCGATCTGGCGCGAAATGACCGACATTGACCCGAGCCACATCCTGCGCTTCGACGAGAAGGACAATTTCTGGGAGATGGGCGAGACCGGTCCCTGCGGGCCATGTTCGGAAATTCACTTCGACCGCACACCCGGCGGCTGCACGCCGGCAGATGTCAATGCCGGCACCCCGGATGTAATCGAACTCTGGAACCATGTCTTCATCCAGTACAACCGCCGCAGCGACGGTTCGCTGGAGGAACTGCCCTCGAAGCATGTGGACACCGGCATGGGCCTCGAGCGCATAGTATCGGTCCTACAAGGCCATCCATCGAATTACGACAGCGACCTGTTCATGCCGCTGATCCACGCCGTCGAACGCGCCAGCGGGCGCCGCTACAGCGGCGGCGAGGAGGCGGTCGCCATGCGCGTGATCGCCGACCATCTGCGCACACTGGCCTTCGCGATTGCCGACGGTGTGCTGCCTTCGAACGAGGGGCGCGGCTACGTGTTGCGCCGCCTGCTGCGCCGCGCCGTGCGCTATGGGCGGAAACTCGGGTTGAAGCGGCCTTTCATGGCGGAGCTGTTCCCCATACTCGAGGAGAACATGGCGCCGGTTTTTCCCGAACTGGCCGCGCGTCGCAAGGATGTCCTGCAGGCGCTGAATGCCGAGGAGACCAACTTTGCCGGCACACTCGACCGCGGCATAGAACTTTTCGAGGTCGCCGCCTCCCGGGCGCAGGCGGCAGGCGGGGTTTTTGCCGGGGCGGACGCCTTCAAACTTTACGACACCTATGGTTTCCCTCTGGATTTGACCGAGTTGATGGCCAAGGAACGCGGCCTCACGGTAGACGGCGAAAACTTCCAGACGCGCATGCAGGAGCAGCGCACCCGCGCCCGCCAGGCGCGTCACTCGGCCACGGCCAGCCAGGAGGCGGACGTGCTCGCCGACCTGGTGACCGGAAATCTGCGCTCGGACTTCGTCGGCTATGACGCGCTTGAAGCGGTCTCCGAAGCGCGCGCTTTGCTGGGCGGAAAGGGCGGCGTAAACGGTTCCGTGGAATCGCTGGAGGAGGGACAGGCGGGCGCCATCGTGCTGGCGGCGACGCCCTTTTATCCGGAGAAGGGCGGCCAGATGGGCGACCAGGGCTTCCTGCGCGGCACGCTCGGCGAATTTGCCGTTGAAGATACGCGCCAGCCGGCGGAAGGCCTGATCCTGCATGTCGGACGCGTGACACGCGGGCGCATGCTGGCGGGCGGCGCCGTGACGGCGGTGGTGGACGCCGAGCGGCGCGGACGAACTACGCGCCATCACACGGCGACGCACCTCCTGCAATGGGCGCTGCGCGAGGAGGTCAGTCCCTCGATCCACCAGGCGGGTTCCATGGTCAATGCCGAGCGCCTGCGCTTCGACTTCAGTTACATCGAGGCTTTGACGCCGGAACAAATCGCGGCCGTCGAACGCCGGGTGAATGACGCCGTGATCGCCGACCATTCGTTGCGCAAGTACGAGATGGCGTTCCGTGATTTGCCGGGGTCTGGCATCACGGCGCTTTTCGACGAGAAATATGGCGACCGGGTGCGCGTGATCGACATCTCCGGTTTCAGCCGCGAGCTGTGCGGTGGAACGCATGTCAAGGCGACGGGTGAAATCGGGCTTTTTCGCATCGTCAGCGAAAGCTCGATCGCGGGCGGCGTGCGGCGCATCGAGGCCATGTGCGGCCTGCCGGCTTACGAGGCGATGGTCGCCGAACGGCAAATTCTGCGCGACCTGGCGGCGCGCTTCAGCGTCGCCGCCACGGAAGTTCCGGCGCGGGTGCAGAGTTTGTCCGACCAGACGCGCGCGCTGGAAAAGGAACTACGGCAGCGCGAAACCGCCTCGGCGCTGGGCCGGGTGGACGCTCTGATGGCGGCGGCCTGCAAGGTGAAGGAAGTGACGGTTGTCGCGGCGGATGTGGGAGAGCAATCGCCCGACGCGCTCAAGGCGCTGGCGGAGGCCCTGCTGGAGCGCATGACCTCCGGCGTGGTTGTGCTCGGAGCCCTGTCCGAGGGCAAGGTTCAATTCTTGACGGCGGTCAGCGATGACTGCGTGAAGCTGGGTCTGCACGCCGGTAAAATCATTAAAGAGGTCGCCAAGATCGCGGGCGGCGGCGGCGGCGGCCAGCCGCAAATGGCCCGCGCCGGCGGCAAGGACGCCGCCAAGCTGGGCGAGGCGGTGGCGGCGGTCGCCGGGATCGTCGAGCGCATGCGCTAGGTTGAACCATGCCCCCGCTCGAATCCATCAAGTGCCCGGCCTGCGGCGAGTCCAGTTTACTCAAACGCGCGCCACGCTATGACGATAATTTTCGCAAAGTCGGCGAGCGCCTGAGCTGCGTGGCATGCGGGCATGTTTTTGCCGATGAGGACGAGGTGCCGTTTACCAAGCGCGCGGCGCCGGCGATTTTCGACGAAGCCGACCGACCCAAGACGCCCCGCATATTCAGGGACGACGATTACGGCGGCACCTGCCTGCACTGCCGCAATTACCTCGTCAATCCCTTCACCCAGCGCTGCGGACTGCACCACCGCGTCGTGGAAGCCACCGACACCTGCAAGCAGTTCGAAGCGCGCGCGGAAGAAAGTAGCGGAGGGGTGTCTTCTAAAGGGTGATGCCCAGCAGGTGAACATTATCTCGCTAGTTGAAACATTAGACAGGAACATCACACATGGACACAGCAAATCGCCGTAAGCAGCAAACCAAGAGACCCGCCATAACCGGCGAGCAACTGAATCGCATCGCCTTTCCCATGGGCGGCATTGGTGCCGGCATGATCAGCCTCGAAGGCACCGGGGCTTTGTCGCAGGTTTCGCTGCGCCACAAGCCGGATGTCTACCACGAGCCGCAAGTTTTCGCCGCTTTGCATGTGAAAGGCGCCAAGACAGCTCGCGTGCTCGAAGGTCCGGTGCCGCTGTGGAAGGCCTTCGGCAGTGCCACTGGGGAACCCGGCAATGGACTGAGCGGCCGAACATACGGCCTGCCCCGTTTCGCCAAAGCCACGTTCCAAGCCCGATTCCCCTTTGCAACGGTCGAGCTTGCAGATCCGGGCATGCCCGTAAAAGTGGCATTAACCGGCTGGAGCCCGTTCATTCCAGGCGCGGCGGACGATTCGAGTCTCCCCGTGGCCGCCATCGAGTACCGATTCACCAACTGCTCATCCAAGCCCATTCAATCCGTCTTCTCCTTTCACGCTGCAAATTTCATGAAGCAGACAGGGAGTGGAGCCGAAGTCAATACCATGAATCACGGTTTCGTCCTCACACAAAAGCCGGTGCCCATCCAACCGGATGCGGAAGGCAGTTTCGCCGCTTTCACTGACGATCCGGAAACCACCGTCGATGCGGCCTGGTTTCGCGGCGGCTGGTTCGATGCCCTGACCATGAACTGGAAGCATGCGGCAGCCGGCGATTGCGTTTCCAATCCGCCACACACCACCGGCGCGCCCGGTGCGGGTGGCAGCTTGTACGTGCCGTTCACGCTCAAACCCAAAGCGGAAAAGATCATCCGTCTGCAATTCGCCTGGCATGTTCCGCAAGGCGTAGTCAGGACTAGCGTCACTTTTCAACCGCCAGGAAGCGAACCGCTGCTGAGCGATGGTTGGAAAGCTTCTCACCTGATGCCGGCGGGAGACATCTCCGTAGCGCCTTATGTCAGTCTCGAACAGAAGGTTGGCTGGAAAGCGCTGCCTGTTAGCACCTCTGGGTTTATTGACATTCATGACCAGCGAGGCCCGAACGGTATCGTCTATCTGACGCGAAAGATTCATGTCGCTCAAGTTTGTGAGCGGATTTTGCACGTTGGGCACGATGGCGGCGCGCGCATCTTCATTGACGGGCGGCCTGTGGCGGCTGCTGCGGGCTCGATTAACCCGGCCACATCCACACGGACACAGGTTCCTGTCAAATTGAAACGAGGAGAACACGAAATTTGCGTCGCGCTCGACCGTGATAATGGCAAGGGCTGCGGCATTTGCGTCAGTCTTCAGAAACCAGCCGCCACCTGTGGCAGCGGTTGCAACTGCTCGGGCGGAACTCCAGATGAACCCACGTATTACACACCCTGGTATGCCACGCGTTTCGCTGATCTGACTTCCGTGGCCGGTTACTGGCGCACCAACTACGACCGTCTGCACACCGCCAGTGCCACCTTCCGCGACTGTTTCTACGACACCACTCTGCCGGCCGAGGCAATCGAGTCGGTGGCCGCCAACCTCGCCATTCTTAAGTCGCCCACGTGTCTGCGTCAGGCTGACGGCCGCCTCTGGGGCTGGGAGGGGTGCGGATCCGGCAGCGGTTGCTGTCATGGCACCTGTACGCATGTCTGGAACTACGCCCAATCCATCCCACATCTTTTCCCCGAACTCGAACGCACACTGCGCGAGACCGAGTTTTTGGTAAGTCAGGATAAACGCGGGCACCAGACCTTTCGCGCCGACCTGCCGATTCGCCCGCCGGATCACAACTTCCACGCCGCCGCAGACGGTCAACTCGGCGGGCTGATGAAGCTTCACCGCGAGTGGCGCGTCAGCGGTGATACGGACTGGCTGCGCAAACTCTGGCCCGCGGCACAGCGCAGCATGGACTACTGCATCGCCACGTGGGATCCGGATCACACCGGCACATTGATCGAACCGCACCACAACACCTACGACATCGAGTTCTGGGGCGCGGACGGCATGTGTACCAGCTTTTACCTCGGAGCGCTGGCCGCCGCCATCGCCATGGGTAACACATGCGGCGCGGATGTTGCGCTTTACGAAAAGTTACTGGCCAAGGGGCGCAAGGTCATGGCAACCACACTCTGGAATGGAGGCTGGTTTATCCAAAAAATCCAATGGGAAGGACTGCATGCCGGAAATCCGGTTAACAATCCGTCCTTGGGCGGAAACTATTCAGCCGAAGCTGCGGAGATTTGCAAGCAGGAAGGCCCCAAATACCAGTACGGCACAGGCTGTCTTTCGGACGGCGTGCTCGGCGACTGGATCGCGCGCTGTTGTGGCCTTGACCCGGTGCTGGATGAAAAGAAAACATCCCGACACCTCGCTTCTGTCTATCAACACAACTTCCGCGAATCGCTCGCAGACCACGCCAACCCCCAGAGACCTGGCTACGCCTTTCCGCAGGAGGGCGGACTCTTGCTCTGCTCGTGGCCCAAGGGCGGCAAGCTCTCCCTGCCGTTCCCCTACAGCGACGAAGTCTGGACCGGCATCGAATATCAAGTTGCCGCGCACTTGATCATGACAGGGCAGGTCGAAGAGGGTCTTGCCGTTGTACGCACCGTGCGCCAACGTTATGACGGTCAATGGCGCAATCCTTTCGACGAATACGAATGCGGTCACTGGTACGCACGGGCTATGTCATCGTATGGCCTTTTGCAGGCGCTCACCGGCGCACGCTATGATGCCGTAGAGAAAACACTCTATCTACGGCCGGCGATCAAAGGAGATTTTCGCGCTTTCCTCTGCACAGCCACCGGTTTTGGCACGGTCGGTGTGCGGCGTGGCAAACCATTCATTGAAGTCGTCAGCGGCGTAATTCCGTTGCTGCGTGTAGAATTGAATTGATAGTATGTCGACAACCCATAACGAAAGCAAACTACCATGCAGCCCGCCTTCAACGGTCTTGGACTCAATCTCGGCAACATCTCCCGCCTCTCGAACGCTGTGTCACGATCCTGTTCGGCGGAAAACCCCATTGGCGCGAAGGGTCAGGGCGGACGCCATGTCGACCCAAACCACCGCAGCTCGCGCGATCTCGGCACCGGCTGGAAGGTCCGCCCTTGCGTTGGCATCAAGCCCGGGGAAACCCTTGTCCTCGCCGATGTCGAGGGCCCCGGCGCCATCCAGCAAATTTGGATGACCCCAACAGGTAACTACCGCTTTACCATCCTGCGCTTTTATTGGGATGGCGAGCAGACGCCATCGGTCGAAGTGCCGATCGGAGACTTTTTCGCCAGTGCCTACACCAATTATAACGCCTTTGCGCAGCTCACCTCCCTGCCGGTTTGCGTCAACCCCGGCAATGCCTTCAATTGTTACTGGGAGATGCCTTTTCGTAAGCACTGCAAAATCACCGTTGAGAACATCGGGTTAGAGGAGATGACGATTTTCTATCAGATCAACTACACTCTTGCCGAGGTGCCGTCCGATGCCGCTTATTTTCACGCCCAATTCCGGCGCAACAATCCGCTTCCATGCAAGGAAGTGCATATCATCCTCGATGGTGTGCAGGGCCAGGGGCAATATGTCGGCACCTACATGGCGTGGCAGGTCAACAACAACGGTTGGTGGGGCGAGGGTGAGATTAAATTCTATATGGACGGCGACCTGCCCGGCGGCGTGGTCGGGCGCAACATTAAGGAGTACGGCGGCGAGCATTACCCGACCATCTGTGGCACCGGCACCGAGGACTACTTCTGCGGGTCGTACAACTTCGAGAACAAGGCCACTAAGCCGAAGTTCCAGCGTCTTTTGATGCGCCTTTCATGCTCAAACCCTTGATAGCAGCGAGTTTGCTCGCGAAAACGGCTTCTTTTTCCGTTCCGTTTGTCCCCATGTAAATATTATAAATAACAATAATTAGCTTGCATTAGC
>CAIYGI010000033.1 GCA_903925685.1 uncultured bacterium | reverse complement strand
GGTTTTTGCCGTCGCAGGCAATTAGGATTTCTTCCGGATGCTTGAACTCGAAATCCGTTTTCGGGAAGAGTTCCTTGAGCTTGGGCTGGAATCCGACCCAGATCGCATGCTCCGGCACGGGATTGGGCAAGCCTTCGATGACCCGCGGCTTGACGCCGCCGACTTTCTCGATATAGGCGGCCAGTTCGTCGGCCGCCTTCCGGGTCATCGGCGGAGCGTCCTTGAACACGATGATTGGCGCCAGACTCACCCCATTCTCCACCAGAGTCAGCGGTGCCGCCCGGACCTCTGCGTCCTTCTGTTTCGGCTTTTCCAGCGTCTCCGTACACCCGGCGGCCACCACGAGCAGCGCCGCGCCGATCCCACACATTGCTATTGCATGTCTCATCGCATTGTCTCCTCTTTTTTTCGCGGAAATGAAGCCCTTGAACGCCTTCGGTAGCCAGGGTCATTGTTTCACGGGAACTGACGGTCGTTTGTGGTTGTCGAAGAGATCAAGCACCTTGTCTTCCAGCCCTTTGACAATATTGTCGTTATGGGATCCGCCTGGCACAACGACAAAGTCCGGATCCGCCCCGGCGGAGCGCAGTTTCTCCACAAATATCTGCGAATAGAGCAACGGCACCGTTGTATCTTTATCGCCGTGAATGATCAGGATAGGAATTGATTTCAATTGTTCGACATAGTTGATCCCGGAGCGTTCGCGGTACACATCCGGTTTCTCGTCTGGAGCGCCTCCGAACGCGGACGATATGGATTTGTGATAATTGCCGGTCCTGTAAAACCGTTCAAGATCGCTCACCCCGGAAATATCGCAGATGGCTGCCACTTTGTCCGCATGCCTCCCTGAAAACACCAACGCCCCGCCGCCGCCCATGGAACCGCCGAGGATATAAATCCGGTCAGCGTCAATGGATAGCCGGCTTTGAATATGCTCAAGACATTCCAAGACAATCTTCTCGGCCACTTCATTCATCCAAGTGTCGCTGCCGTAGCCGGGCATGACGATGACATAACCTCTTGCCAAGGCTTTCTGGCGCAACAACGAAAATCCCCCCGTAAACACGCCGCCAGCGACACTCGTCATGCCGCGTCCATTAAAATAAACAATCAACGGATATTTTTTCCCCACCTGATAATTAGGGGGAATTACCAGATATCCCTCATGCGCTCCAAAGTGAAACACCCCATCCGCAGGCAACCCGGCGATCATTCCTGTCTTATCCGTTGGGCCGGATTCCAGAGGCTTCGCTTGCTCATTGGCGCTGCGGTTTGGACCACCGGCATACAACTTCCCGAACTTCAGCGGCGCCAGGAATCTGCCCGAGCCCGTGGGGGAGAAGGCCGAATTCTCAACCTCTTGCCCATGGAAGCTCTGGCGACACACATTGAAATACCATGGGGCGGATGCGGTCGGCTTGTTTCCAGCCACGCAGAGCATGGGCTCGATTTTCTCCTGCGTCGGATTCGCAACCGGAATGCGGATCTCCGCAGTCCAGGTGTCCCCGTCAACATGCGTGGCCACCTCCGCATTTGAATTCCATAGCGTATCGAGCCCTTTCTTCCAGTCGGCGTCAAACAACCCGCCGCCCGGGCTGATGGCAAGTTGATAATAGGAGTGATTCTGGGTTTCCAACATGATCTCGACATGCTCGCTTTCAAAAAGCGCCAAGTCGTCATGCCGGGTCACGGCGTTAGTCAAGGCCGTCCGGGCGGCACCTTTGCACTCGATCCCGAAATATAGGTTGTCGCCGGCCCAGGCCACTTTGAAGGTGGTCTGGTAGCGCGTCGGCTGCCCCGTCACCACTTCCTTGAGCGTGTAAGACTCGAGCCCTTGCCAGAACACGTCGTCCAGTTTGCCGTCCAGCGTGAGG